>CAZZGS010000402.1:0-4803 GCA_964653845.1 uncultured Bryobacter sp. | reverse complement strand
GCATTGATCAGATCAACTCGAAACGACATCCGGATTCTTTCCGCAAAGGTTACCACCTTCATCAGATTGGCATCCACCTGTTGCAGCGTTTCGGTGCGCAACCAATTCATTCGGTTCGGGAAAGCCCTGGCATGAAATGCTCCCGGCACTCTCGCCGCAGTCCGCTCAAACAACTCGGTCCGGAACCACCGATCCTGCGTTCGTTCTGAAGTCGGCAATACAATATCCCTGTAATCCGTGCCCGTAAAGAAGACATTACCGAAGTCAATGCACTCGCCGCTCTGCCGGGTCGAGACAACTCCAATCTGCCACCCACCCAGGACACTCTTGCCAATCCCGGACTTCAACCACGGCTTTCCTTTCCCGAACGGTAGCTCATACAAGCTCGTGATCACCCAGCGGTGCGGCCGGGACCCATCGCTCTCCCGCCAAAGCGGCTCAGTGTCGTAGGCGTTCGCAAACCAGTCGCGCGACATCGTATGCGCCCATTCATAATGTGTATTGAATAAAATGCCGTTGCGGAATCGTCGCTCCAGTCGAACGATCATCGAATTCGTCTTATTCCTTCCGATCGCCTCCTGAGATTGCGTCAATCCCGTTTGGTGCGGAAATGGCCGCAGCAACTGGTTTTTCCGGATCACTGCGGCGGTAAAGAAGCTGAGTGTAGAAAGATCGCGGTACAGCGCTGGATTACTCCCTTGCAGGCCAGCGAGGTTGGTCAACCGGAATGGATTCGTCACGTTTCGGTTCAATTCTGCATCGATGGCAGCATTGCGCGCGTTTCCCGTCGCCCAGAATTCTTTGGGTAGAGCATTCAAATCCCGAGTTACTCCAAGATTCGGAACATACCCCAGGTTATAGCTCACTCCAAGCAGCATGTCTTTCCACAAAAGCCTTTCGATCTCCACCCTCACTTTGCGCGCCTGCGCTGGGGAAAAATCAGTCCCGATAAACCCATAGCTTCGCCCCAGCAAACTGTTGTTGCCCAGGGTATTGCCTGCCGGCACATCGAATCGAGTGCCGTCGGCCCTTACCGGGAACGGATTCGTGAGCGGGTTGTTGCCCGGAGTGGAAAAGTAGCCATTCGTCCAACTCGCGCCCGCTTCATCCGTCACATTAGTAAGTGTGGAGCGGTTGTAGCCGAATTGATTTGCCAGTGTATGTGAGGCGTTCAACGTATCGTAATAGACACCGAAGCCGCCGCGCAGTGTCGTTTTGCTGCCAATTTGATAAGCAAATCCAATCCGGGGCATGAATCGGGTGGTCGAGTTGGTAACCCCGTTCGGGACATTCTGCCCAAGATAACTCGGGCCTCCGGCCACTCGAAACCTTGCGGCTGGTACTTCCGCTAGCGGCGCTCGCGCATATGCCGCTTCGGCCCCTTCGCTGATCGCAAGCTTTAACGCCGGCTCGTAGCCGCGAAGCCCACGATTAAATCTCTCCTGGATTCCACCTTCATGCTCTACACGGAAACCGAAATTCACTGATAACTTCTGATTGACGCGCCAGTTATCCTGAATATAATAACCTTGGCGAGGCGATGTTGCATAGTAACTATCGTTCGTGTCGGCTTGTACGACCGAAGGCACGCCAAGCATAAATGCCGCCCATTCCGTACCCAGAGTTCCGACGCCCACAGTGGCCGAGGTTTGCCGCATCAGGTCGTTGTTGAATCGAAAGAAACCTGACGTGAAGCCGGGGTAACTCAAGCCGGAATCTCCGCCCAAGCTAAAATAAAGGCGTGGATCGAAACCTGCCGTCAAGCTATGACGCCCCAGGTACTTCGAGAACTGAATCTTCAACGAAGCGATAGAAGTCGGCAGCAGTGCGACTCTCGGATTGCTGATCTGTCGATAACTTGTAAACGCAACTGCAGGTAGTGTTTGCTTCTGTCCAGCCTTCTCGTCCAGATACGTTGGCAAACCTACCTGAGACGCATTGTATGACCATTGCACCTCGTTCAGCGGTCGATTGTCCCAGTAGCGGTTGTAGGCAAGATTGATGTTCAAGAGTGAGGAAGCGCTGAAACTATGCACATAGTCCATGCTGCCGCCAATGTTGTTCCGGCGCAGCGCCTCCGAGTGCAAGCCGGGAATTGTCGTGTAGGACCAGTCCTGCCGGTCATTGCTGAACTTGTTGTAGCTCCAGCGAAAGAAAAACCGGTCCTTCTCTGTGGCGTTCCAGTCCACCCGGTTCTGCATCGCAAAATAATCGAACTTCACCAGCGGGTCTGAAAATAGATTGTTATTCCCATCGAGGTCTGTGATTCCAGGATTATTCGGCAACGGATAAACTCTCGAGTAAAAGTCGTACATCTTCGGATTTGCGACTCGACTCAACGGCACGATGTTCCCAGGAAACGCCTCTCGCACAAACAAACCGTTGCTCGGGTTCAGACGCGTCGTCAATGGGTCGTGAATTTGATAGCGGGCTGGATTCAAGCGCAAGAGTCGTGAAAAATCTCCACGTCTTTCTTCCGCCGTGGGCACCGTATAAATCTTTCTGGCCGTTTCGAGATCGAAGAATCGCTCTGTCTGTCCCGTGTAGATGAAAAAGAAGAACAGCTTGTTCTTGCCGTCATAGAGTTTCGGAATCCGTACCGGTCCACCAAGCGATCCCGAATAGGTGTTGGATCGGCCTGATGGTTGACGAGGTTGAGACCGCAGTTCCTTGGCCAGTGCGGCATTCCCCGCTAACTCTGCATTTCTGATGCGGCCCCAATAAATTCCACTATCCGTGCTGGCAGTGGAATGCCACCGCTGTTGCCAATGCGTATTGCTCAGCGTTCCATGATAATCGTTGGTGCCAGACTTGGTCGTCATCATGATGTAGGCTCCAGTCGAGTGTCCCACTGTGGCGTCGAAGGTGATCGATTCTACCCGCATTTCCTGAATCGCGTCCGTGAACGGCAGCACTGCCGCCCGGCGAAATTGTCCACTGTTCGGCGACCCATCAAGCGACCATTCATTTCCCCCCACAGCCCCAGTTGCACCATGCGCGGAACTCGCATTGGTGAAGCTCAAATTTACATTGTTATAACTCAATTTCTGCATGCCAACTGTATTGCCTGCTTGCAGTATTAAACTGTTGCTCAAGGTAGGCAGATCCATCACCATTTTGTTGTCCATCACCTGCGCAGAGGATCCACTGACCGTATTGAGCAACGGTGTCTCAGCTGAAACTGTGACCGAAGATGCCGCATCGCCCACCTGCATGCGAATCTCAAGGCTCACCCTGGCCCCAAGCACCAACGTGATGCCAGAACGTTTGTACTTCTTGAACCCCGCCACCTCGGCTGACACTTCATATGCACCCTGAATCAGGAAGGGCACTTCAAAGGCCCCCGATCCATTACTCGCAACTTTGCTGCTGACATTCGTTTCCAGGTTCAGCACGGTAATGGCCGCATTGGCGACAGCCGACCCTGTCGAATCTAATACTTGACCCGCAATAGTCGCACGCGTTTCTTGGCCCCAGACGGCGGCAGAGCAAACATAGACGGCGAAAAGAAGGCGTTGAATGGACATTTTGATCTCCTGACTAAGTTCCAAGCTTCGCACTTGAACATTTCAGAAGAATGACGCTACTGCTATAGCAGTAGAAAAAAGTGTCGGGGGCTTTTAGTTCCGCCAGCGATGCTTCGGTTCGAATTCAGCGGCCAGGGTCAACCACTCACGCACGCCATAAGCCAAATGTTCCCGTGCGGCCCTGTCGGCAGTCTCCGCATTGCCTGAGAGAATTGCCTCCGCATAGTTCTCATGAAAGCGTGCTGGCCGCAGTTTTTGCTTCAATACGCCTTCAAACAGGATCTTCAACACATACACGTTTGTCGATTCAGTGGCTTGCAACAGCGCCTTGCAATGGGAGCACTCGGTTACATATCGGTGAAAAGTCGCGTGATAAAGCCCTGCCGCCGATCTTTGCTTTTCGCTCAGCTTCCTACCGGCGTATTTCTTGTCTACTTGCCTAGCCATCCTCAGGAGCTTTTTACGTTCTGCACAGGTTGCCTTTACTGCTGCCAGTCTTGCAGCCTGACTCTCGAGTGCTTCACGCACCATGCACAACCCCTCGATATCCTCTACCGTTGGCACTTTCACTCGCGTCCCGACACGGTCTTTACTTTCCACCAGACCTTCGGCTTCAAGTAACCGCAATGCCTCCCATACGGGTAGGAAGCTCATCTTTAATTCTTCCCCAATCTTACGTGGCGACAGCACCGCCCCAAGCTTCAACTTTCCTGCAAGGATCCTGCCTTTCACCTCCCGGTACGCTTGCTCGCGCAAAGAAAGTTTTGAATTCGCCTCATCCATCATTCGATCTTAACGTTCTCTTTATACAAACTCTTTTTGAGTTCCTTCAGGAAGAGATTCGATGCTACCGACGCGCAACCAATAACGGCTCACACCGCGAGTCAATCTGGTAACTACTAACCCACAGACCAAGCAACCGTGCGATGTCTTCCTTCGGCCCGTCTCATTCATCGCGCTTCGCCACCGTTTAGCGAAACGTATTCACGGCGGCCACTTCATCCACTCCCAGCCGCCCGCGCAACTCAACTGCTTCGACGTCCACTTCACTGGAAGGTGGACGGAAGGTGGACGGTCTAAATAGTCCCGCTTGCAATTTCGACCAGATTTTCACAAGGCAAAATTCGCCTCCTCCAACGATTTTAGCCTCCGACTGCCCAGATTCCGGCCTTTGCTCGGCCAGGGAACTCAAGTGAGCTTCCCGGCTCTTTCCGGTCCAACTCTGGAGCATGCCGTGCCGCCAAATCGCTCAGTGCTTTCTTCACAAAGTCTTCAG
>CAZZGS010000401.1:3117-4813 GCA_964653845.1 uncultured Bryobacter sp. | reverse complement strand
ATCAAAAGGTCTCGTCTATTCATTGCTGATCCATATAATATCAAGAGATGGGCTTCGCGCTATGGCATCAAACGCCACTCTTGTTTTGTTCTGGCACTCATGAGTACAGGCCCATGGGTACGGCGATAATCGGGGATCAAGGTTTGTTTGAGCCACGCGACTTTTCTCAGACGAGAGTGTCACCGAAAAGAGGCCACGACGGCTTCGTAGGATACTTCGCCAGCCTGAACGAAGTGAATCATTTTCTTCGCTCGAAACCGAGTTCTCGCCCTGGCAAACGGAACTCCCACCGCATCCTGTCGACGATGGCATGATTGACACCGGGGCTTCTGTCCGCTATATTCCTAAAATACTGTAGTTTCAACAGGTTGTCGGGAATCTGTTACAAAGCGATCACATCGCGGCTGGGGTCTTGAGGGGAATATGAACTCAATGGACGCCAGCGTGGTCTGAAGCCACTGGAAAAGTGCGTGGCCCCGCCTCGTTGCTGGCCGCTTCCCGCTCCGCCTGTATGCATGATCAGCGAAGCCACAGTAATGCAATGGAGATTCGGCAATGGCCAGCTTGCCCGATGAGCGGATGCCCAAGGCGCCGCTCGAACCACAACACAATGCTCCGGAACAATCCGAAGAGCATGAACACGGAATGCCCGGCGCGCCCGTAGAATCAGCCGATGAAGCTGCCGATGCAGCTAGCGCGGAAGAAAACTACGAGCAAATGCTGGCCGACTATGGCCAAATGGACACGTCCAGCGATGACGAAGTCCTGATCGGTCATGTGATCAGCGTAGGCGATCGCGATGTCATTGTAGACATCGGACAGAAGACCGAGGGATTTGTCCCGCGCGACCACTTCCTGCAAGAGATTCAGCCAGGGGAACAGGTCGAAGTTGTAATCGATCGTCCTGGTACCAGCCCCGAAGGTTTCCTTTACCTTTCGCATGAGAAGGTTCGACGTATCCGTCACTGGGATAGCCTCGAGCAGGCGATGAATGAAGGCTTCCTGATTAGCGGCCACGTCCTGGCCAAGGTTAAAGGTGGCCTCAGTGTGGATGTGGGTGTGCGTGCCTTCATGCCGGCAAGCCAGATCGATTTGCGCCCGACTCATAACCTCGATCCCTTTGTTGGCACGGATATTCCTGTGCGCATTCTTAAGCTGAATCGTCGCAAAGGCAATGTTGTAGTGTCGCGTCGTGCTGCGATTGAAGAAGAAGTTGTTGCCAAGCGCAGTGCAGCAATTGAGAACATTTTCGAGGGTGCCGTACTCGAGGGCACCGTCAAGAACCTGACAGACTACGGTGCGTTTGTCGACCTTGGGGGCATCGATGGCCTGCTGCATATCAGCGATATGAGCTACGGTCGCGTCAACCATCCGTCGGATGTGGTGGCAAGTGGACAGGCTGTCACAATTCGAGTTTTAAAATTCGATCGCGACAAGGGCCGTATCTCGCTCGGCATGAAGCAGTTGTTTGCCGACCCGTGGGAAACGGCAGTGGAGCGCTATGTAATCGGCTCGCACGTGAGCGGCCGTGTCGTGAGCGTTACCGACTACGGGGCCTTCATCGAAATCGAAGCAGGGGTCGAGGGATTGATTCATATCTCCGAGATGACCTGGAGCCGGCGGATGAAGCACCCGGGCAAAGTGGTCAAGCCAGGCGACACGGTGGAAGCAATTGTGCTCGACATCCGCCCGCAAG
>CAZZGS010000401.1:0-3107 GCA_964653845.1 uncultured Bryobacter sp. | reverse complement strand
CAAGACAAGCGCGTATCGCTTGGGTTGAAGCAACTGGAAGCCGACCCGTGGACGACGCTCGTCGAGCGTTACAGCATCGGCAGTGTAGTTGAAGGCCGCGTGCGCAAACTTACGGACTTCGGTGCCTTTATTGAAATCGAAGAAGGCATCGACGGGTTGGTTCACGTGAGCGATATGTCGTGGACTAAACACGTCAAGCACCCATCGGAGTTGCTCAAGAAGGGCCAAATGGTTCAGGCGGCAATCCTTCAAATTGACAGCGGGCACCGGCGGCTGAGCCTGGGAATCAAACAACTGGAACCGGATTCGTGGGAAACCTTTTTCAACTCGCACATGGTCAATGAACTCGTTACCGGCAAGGTTGTGCGGGTCGCGAATTTTGGAGTCTTTGTAGAACTCGCCCCCGGGGTGGAAGGATTGTGCCACAATTCAGAGATTCCCGGTGCTGAAGCTAAGGGCCGGGGAACGGAACCTGCATCGGCTTCACTCCCGGTGGGTTCTGAGCAGGAATTCAAGATTATCCGGATGAATGAAACCGATAAGAAAATCGGTTTGAGCCTGAAGGCCGTGGACGAGGAAAAAGATCGCACGCGACTGAAGGGTTATCAACAGCAGGCCGAAGCCGCCAGTCAGGGCTTCGAGTCTGGAGCCGAGGCGCAACAGGGTGCTTCGCAGCAAACGAATGGGGAGGAAAGCTAGACGCCAATGACAAAGGCCGAATTGATTGAAGAAGTCTCAAGAGTTGTCGAGATGACCCGGAAAGATTCCGAGACCATCGTCGAAGCCATTTTTGACAGCGTAGTACGCAGTTTGAAAGCTGGCGAGAAAATTGAGATCCGAGGCTTTGGCAGCTTCCGAACCCGGCAGCGGCAATCCCGCATAGGGCGCAACCCCAAGACTGGCGCTCGTGTTGAAGTGCCTTCCAAGCGTATTCCATATTTCAAGCCCTCAAAGGAATTGAAAGATCTTGTTAATGGCGATGACCGGACTCCTCCCGCAGTTACTGCGCCACCCGCTCTGTAGGAAAAAATCCCTTGGACCATCTCTGGAGCCCCTGGCGTTACCGCTACGTAACTAAAGAAGACGGCCCAAAAAATGCCTGCATTTTTTGCGTGAAGGCTCAGGCTAGTCGCGATGCCTCGAACTTGATTCTATTTCGAGGTGAGGCCTGCTACGGCCTGCTCAACCTCTACCCCTACACCAACGGCCACATGATGATTGCCCCGTTCCGGCATGTTTCGCGAATCGAAGACCTGCCTGAGCCGGAGTGGATTGAACTGATGCGTTATGCGCGTTTGGCCGAAAAAAATATTCGATCGGTTTACAATTGCGACGGGCTCAATCTAGGTTTCAACATTGGAGCGGTTGCCGGTGCGGGGATTGCCGGTCACATTCACTTGCATGTGCTTCCGCGCTGGAATGGGGATGCCAACTTCATGACGGTTGTGGGTGAGACGCGTGTGCACCCGGAAGATTTGCAGGATAGCTGGCGCAAGCTGAACGAAGCTTCCTGGACGCTTTAGCGGCCTTGAAAGCTGTAACGCTTCGTTAGTCCATTACCGGCATCAACCTCGATCACGTTTTGGCCGAGGCCAAGCAAGATTTCTATCCCAAAGGCACCGGCAACGTCAGAATCGCGGTTCTGCACTTCTCTGAGCGTGGCGGTTCCGCTAACCACTCGTACCGCCGGCTTTGTTTCGATCGAGAGACCATTGGCATCGAGGACTCGGAAGAACAACAAGTCCTGCTGAACGGTGCCAGAGCGGGCTGAAGCAGAAGTGAGGAGATCCTGGATTGATACTGGTGCCGCAGCATTCGCTTTGCCAAACCAGTATGGGACTCGCATGACTGGGCCGCCTTCCGACTGCAACAACACGGCACCAGAGTAAGCTCCAGCGTCAAGGGAAGCAAGGTCGAGTTGCAGGTTCAGCTTTGCTGTAGCACCGGATTCAATATCGAGCTGAGTGGTTGAAAGCGCGGGTGCCCTGCCTGACTTTGGCTCAACCGATACAAGGTAGGAAGCCGTTGTCGAGTTCAGGTTTCTCACCTCGATGGATTGCTCATTCTTTACGAATGAAACGCTTACCGGATTGAATCGGAGGGGCGCATCGAGCGATCTGCTCAGATCGGCGAGGCCCGCACCAGTTTGAGTCAGCGTCAGTTGCGGTTGATCGGAGAGGGGTCGAGCACTGTTTACGAGCATAGACCGGTAATCGGCCGGCTTCAGGCCAGGCCGGGCCGCCTTCAGCACAGCAGCCAGGCCGGCCGTTATTGGCGAAGAGAAGCTTGTGCCATCAATCAGAGCATAGCCGGTGGTGGAATAGATTTTGCCGCCCGGGCTGTTGGTTTGGGCTGCGGTGTAGACGTTGGTGCCAACGGCGAGCAAGTCCGGCTTGATTGGAACACCGGAAACCGGGCCGCTAGAGGAGAAATCCGCCAGGCGATTCGGGTTGGCGTCTCGAGCCTTCAATCCCAACTCAAGGGTGACATCGAGGCCTGTTGAATTCTGCAACTTCTCGCGAAGCTTTACACCGTCGGCATACATGATGAAGACAGAAGGTAAAGTCGCCGTGCCAGCACCGAAGGAGATGAAGTCTCCAGCCCGGGCCTCATCGGAATAGATCACGGCGGCGATCGCACCGGCGCTCGCAGCGAAGGTAAGTTTCGTCTCAAAGAGGCAAGTGCCTCGTTGAATCAGAGCAATCTTGCCTGCCAGACTCGCCGGCGGCAGTGCAGTGCAAACCAGCTCGCTGGGGTCTAGGTTTTGCACGGAAACTATCTTTCCGGCTACCGCGCCGCTGGCAGAAGTAGTGGAGCCAACCTTGGCTAAGAACGCAGCGTCGCCATCCAGCACTACGGCAGAGGCAAAGAGCCTGCCATTCTCGTTAGCACCAACCGTCAAGGCCGTAGGTGCCGAGGCAGGTGAACCGAGAGTAGCCAGGCCAGGACCATCGTTGCCTGCGGAAACGACTGCGATGACTCCGGCAGCTTCGGCGCGCTCGAGTGCCTTGACTATGATGTCGTTCTCAGGCCGCGAAGCCAGAATTGAACCGAAGCTCAGATTGATTACATCCATGCCGTCTGCTACCGCGTCATCGATGGCCTTC
>CAZZGS010000400.1:0-4813 GCA_964653845.1 uncultured Bryobacter sp. | reverse complement strand
CCAAAGCGGCCCTCAATTGGCCGGACATAAAGGCCACGTCCGACACGCATGAGACTGCCCCGGCGAACCAAGCGTGAAAGGGACTGATCCACGGCGACGCGTGTCCCGAGGTGGAGGAGTTCTTTTGCAGATACGGGAACGCCTTCCGGCGCCTTCGCGACTTGGTTCAAGATGGCACAGGCTAGTGTCTGCATGTCAGACATATATCCTTTTTTTTGACACTGCGTCGTTCTCCCGAAGGAGGCCGCGGAGGGTAGAGAAGTGGTTTTGAGCCCTTCCGGAACCGCACTAGACTGCCTTCAGTTTAGTGTGAGGACTATGTGCGGATTGCTGGGAACAGGCCCATCGGACACATGTGTACGGGAGCTACTCACGCATCCTGGATTCTGAGTTCAATGCGAAGCTCGGCAGAAAGCTGCAGCACGCTCGGGGCCGGCAGCCAAGCGGGGTGAATCGATGCAGCCGGTCTGCTCCCAGCCGCCTGGTTTGTGGATTGGTGGGATGTGCTGAGCAGTGAACCTGACACATTCGCGTAACAGCAAGATCCTTCCGCGTAACGCTATACTCAATTTTCGGCCTTGATTGCCATCTCATTCCCTGTTGCGAATCCGTTTGAAATTTATTTTGGTGAGGTCTTAATGCGGTTCCGCTTAGTTGTGCTTCTGTTGCCAGTGCTTTTGTTTGGGAAAGAAAAAGACAAGCCGGGCAAAAATCCGGCTTGGCCGCCCAAGGCCGGGATCAAGACGCCGGGGATTCAGATTCCCTTCTCCACTTTGAAGTCTGAGGTTGATCTGGTGCTGGAAGGGGTGCCGACCTGGTTGATGGCCGACGGGCCTACGCTGGTGCTGCCGATTGGCGACAAAGGGACGATTGCGCGGGTTGGAAATCGCGATAACAAGGCGATGGATTCATGGACAGGACTGGAGGCTCCTTGCGGTGGAGGTGTTTCGGCGTTTGAAAGCCTTTGGGTGCCTGACTGCAAGAAGCAATCGATTGCGCGGGTGGACTTAAAGAGCGGCAAGGTTACAGCATCCGCAGGTGTGGGCGTGGGCAAGGCGAAGTTGGCGCTGGCCGCCACTGCCGATAGCGTCTGGGTGTTGAGCGATGAGAAGGGGACACTCTCTCGCGTTGACCCTGCTGACAATAGCGTGGTGAGTGAATTGAGACTGGGGCCGAGTTGCAACACGGTGCAGTTTGAGCAGGAGGCGCTGTGGGTGAGTTGCCCGGCGGAGAATCGTCTGCTGAGGATAGATGTGAAGGCGAACCTGGTGGACAAGCGGATTGAAGTTGCAACTGAGCCGATTTCGGTTGCCTTTGGTGAGGGGCACCTCTGGGTGCTGGGGAACAAGGAAGGTAAAGTGTCGAAGGTCGATCCGAAGACTTTCAAGGTGGTGGCAACTGTAGAGACTGGGGTGCCGATGGGCAATGGAAGCCTGGCCTTTGGGGATGGTTTTGTCTGGGTGAGTGCTGCAGGCTATCCGCTGACCAAGATCGATGCCAAGACCGACAAAGTAGTGCAGCAGTTTGTTGGCGAGGGCGGTGGGCTGGTGCGCTTTGTGAGTGGTTCTGTGTGGTTGATGAATACCGGCAAAGCTACGGTTTCAAGGTTTGACCCGAAGCGAATTGCCGCTACTTTGCCGGACTAGCAGCCTTGTTGGTATCCTCGTCAATCATGACGAGACGGCTTCTTTCTCTAATTACCTTTTCGACAATATTATTTGGCGCAGACGGGCTTGACCCGAAGCTTTGGCAGGACCTGAAGTGGAGAATGATTGGCCCTTTTCGGGCCGGGCGCACGGTGGGGGCCGCAGGTGTACCTGCGCAGCCGAATCTGTTTTTCATTGGCGTCAATCACGGTGGGGTGTGGAAGACCACCGATGCCGGGCGGACGTGGAAACCGATTTTTGATCAGGCACCGACGGGTTCTGTTGGGGATATTGCGGTTTTTGAGACCGACCCGAACATCATCTACGTTGGCAGTGGCGAGGGCTTACAGCGGCCTGATTTGAGCGTTGGGGACGGGATTTACAAGACTATCGACGGCGGCAAGACATGGCGCAATATGGGCTTGCGCGATGCACAGCAGATTGGACGGGTGATCGTCGACTACAAGGACCCCAAGCGCGTGTTTGTGGCCGCAATGGGGCATCCTTATGGGCCGAATGAGGAGCGGGGGATTTACCGGAGCCTCGATGGTGGCGAGACTTGGAAGCGGGTACTCTATATCGATGCCGATACAGGGGCGACGCAAATCGAGTTCGACCCGAAGGACGCGAATATTCTCTATGCGACGATGTGGGCCGGAAGACAGGGGCCCTGGGAGAATGGCGCCTGGCAGGGGCCGGGTAGCGGGTTGTACAAGAGCACCGATGGCGGGGATACCTGGAAGCCGCTGACCAAGGGGTTACCGACCTTTGCGCAGGGCTTGGGGCGGATCGGGTTTGACGTCGCACCAAGGCAAGCGAATGTGCTTTATGCGGTGGTGGACGCGAGTGCTCAATACGGCGGCATCTATCGCAGTGACGATGCGGGCGAGAGTTGGAGACAGGTGAGCCGCGAAGCCCGCACCTGGGGACGGGGCTCCGACTTTGCCGAGATTCGCGTGCATCCAAAAGACGCTGAGACGGTGTTTGTGGCCAATACCGCGAGCTATGTTTCGCGCGACGGGGGCAAGACGTTTACGGCATTCAAGGGTGCGCCTGGCGGGGATGACTATCACCGGATCTGGATTCATTGGGACAAGCCGGAGATCATGTTATTCGCTACCGATCAGGGGGCTTCGGTTACGGTGAATGGCGGGGAAAGCTGGAGTAGTTGGTATAACCAGCCGACGGCGCAGTTCTATCACGTGACGACGGATAACCGCTTCCCTTATTGGGTTTATGGCGGACAGCAGGAGAGCGGGAGTGCGGGTGTGGCGAGCCGCAGCGACTATGGGGCGATTACAGCGCGGGACTGGCAGACGGTGGGGATTGATGAGTACGGGTATGTTGCGGTGGATCCGCTCAATTCAGACATCCTATACGGGGGCAAGATGAACCGGTTTGACCGTCGCACGGGGCAGGCGCAGAATATTGCTCCCGATGCGGTGAGGAGCGGTAAGTATCGATTCTTGCGGACGGCGCCGACGGTGTTTTCGATGGTCGACAAGAAGACGCTTTTTTATGCGGGGAATGTTTTGTTCAAGACTCTCGATGGTGGACAAAACTGGCAGACGATCAGCCCGGACTTGAGCCGTGAGAAGACCGAGGTTCCGGCGAGTATCGGGGTTTACCGCAATGCAGAGATGGAGAAGATGGCGCGGCGTGGGGTGATCTACACGGTGGCACCGTCGTTTCAGGATTTGTTGACGATTTGGGCTGGCACCGATGATGGCTTGATTCATGTGACCCGGGATGGGGGTAAGACGTGGAAGAATGTGACGCCGCCGGAGCTGACGAGTTGGAGCAAGGTGTCGCTGATGGAGGCGTCGCATTTTGACAACATGAGCGTGTATGCGGCAGTGAACCGGTTTCGTCTGGATGATCTGAAGCCTCATATTTTCAGGACACACGATGGAGGCAAGACGTGGAAGAGGATTGTTGCGGGGATCCCTGAGAACGAAGTGGTGAATGCAGTGCGGGAAGACCCGAAGCGGAAGGGATTGCTGTATGCGGCAACGGAGCGGGCTGTGTATTTTTCACTCGACGATGGAGAGCGCTGGGAGCCGTTGCGGATGAATATGCCATCGACTTCGATTCGCGACATTGTCGTGCATGAGGACGATCTGGTGGCGGGCACGCATGGCCGGGGCTTCTGGATTCTTGACAATGTGACACCGCTGCGTCAGATGTCCGCGAAGACAGCGACTGAGATGACATTGTTTGAACCGGCGTTGAGCTATCGCATGCGGCGTAGTTTGAACAGCGATACGCCACTGCCGCCGGAGGAGCCGATGGGGCAGAATCCGGACGAGGGCGCGGCGATTGATTACACGCTCGCTGGCGATACGCAGGGGCTGGTGACGATCGAGATCGTCGATTCGTTGGGAAAGCTGATTCGGAAGTATTCGAGTGACGATGCGGCTGAGGTGATTCGCGAGGATGCGCTTCCCTACCCCAGCTATTGGTTCCGTCCGGCTCGCAAGGTAGCGACCTCGGCAGGTATGCATCGCTGGATGTGGGATTTGCGGCATACGGCGCCTGAGGGCTTCCCGAAGAGTTACCCGATCTCGGCTATCTATCGGGATACGCCGGCCGGGCCTCAGGGGCCGCTGGCGCTGCCTGGGGTTTATCAAGTGAAGCTGACTGTGGATGGCAAGACGCTGACGCAGAAGCTGACGGTGAAGATGGATCCGCGCGTAAAGACGCCGCAGTTGGGGCTTGCCAAGATGCATTCGCTGTCGATAGATTGTCTTAACAGAATCGATAAAATCCGGGAGACGCAGCAGCGGATTCGGGATCTTCGGGTGAAGCTTGAGGAGTCAATGCGCAAGGCGCAAGGAGCTGAAGTGGATGTGTACCGGCAGCTTGTTTTGCGAACGCGAAATCTGGAGGGGGAAGGACGCGGCAGCAAGAGTTACGCGAGCCTGGCGTCTGCGTATCTTGATTTGATGACGCAGGTGGATCAAGCTGACGCTATGCCGACGGCGCAGCAATTGGCTGGGCTTGTGGACTTGGGTAAGACACAGATTGACCTCGATGCCGCCTGGGCTGATTTGCAGCAGCAGGGATTACTCCAGATCAAACCTTGAGGATGATCTGGCGGCGATACATCCAGTAGAGGAGCCACCACTGGAGAGCCAGGATTACCGGGCCTATGGCAAGTGCGGGCC
>CAZZGS010000399.1:0-4827 GCA_964653845.1 uncultured Bryobacter sp. | reverse complement strand
GATAGTCGGCGATCGCCTCAAAACCACCGATCGCGTTGAGGTCTGCTTTGCGAAAGACCAAAGTAGCGCCGAGGCCAAATTCCTTGATGCCCACCAGAGGGGCCACGAGGACGCTGGGGGCAAAGTCGATGGCGATGCCGAGTGATTCCCAATGGCCGGGCAGGCTGTAGGCGGTGGCGCGGTAAAGGGTAGTAACCATCCCAATCTGTGGATTGTCGAGGGGCGCCGAAACTTTCTTCAGATAGCTCTGAGGAACCATAATGTCGCTATCGTTGACGAGCAGAATGTCGTAGCGAGCTTGGCGGGCGAGGTCGATCAATGCGCCTACTTTGGCATTTGGGGCATAGGTTGTCGAGTGGATGATGCGTATGTCGAGCTTCGGGAATTCCCGTTTCAGCTTCTCGACCTCCGGCAGGCAGGGGTCGGCGGGGTCGGCTGCGCCGAAGAGGATTTCAAAGGGAACAGGATAATCCTGGGTGGCGTGGGAGCGGATTGCGGCATAGAAATCGGGGTCAAGGCCGCGAACGGGCTTGAGAATTGAAATGGGTTGGGGATTGCGGACAATCGTCGCCGGCATGAGCAACTGACGCAGACAGGCGATCAACGCGGTGAGCTGGTAGGCTGCCGAGATGCACGCAATCGCTGTCAGGAGATAGATCACAGTTCGAGGAAAAGAACACCGATGGCGACCAGTACGGCACCCGCCCATCTTCTCAAGCCTACATTTTCTCGCAAAACATAGCGAGCCATAAATGTTTCGGCAGGAATTGTAAGCGCAGTTGCGGGGACGGCGAAGCTGAGGTCAGCGACGGCGAGGAGTTGCGTGAAGCAGAAAAAGCTGATCGCCATGAAGACGATAGAGAGGGCCAGGCGCCACTGGCCGAAGAGTTTGGCAAGGACGGTGGCCGAGTGAACTTCACCGTGAGACTTCATTGCGCTGGACTGCAGGTAGTCGCAAACGATGGTGGAAGCAACGATGCCGAATACAAGCGCCCACTTCATGAGTCTTCGGCCTTAGGTGGGGTAGCGGAGGTTATGATCGTGCCGCTGAGGATGAAGGCAGTGCCGATCCAGCGCAGCCAGGATATATGTTCACCGAGAACTGCGAAGCCGATTACGGCGTTGAGGACGTAGCCGATGCTGGTAACCGGCAGAACAAAGGAAAGGTCAGCCCAGGAGAGCAGCGTGACTCGGGATAGAGTCCAGACTGCGAGAAGAACGATACCGAGCAGGACCCATGGGCTTAGCAGTGCATTGATCGGTTCGATGGAAGTAGGGGCCCAATCGGCAGGGTGTTTCATACCCCAGGAAAGAGCAAAATTTCCAACAACGTTTGCTGCTACGACAAAGGCTGTGAGCAGGTAAACGCGAGTTCTCGAGGCGTGCATTAGTCGCCGGTAGCGACGTAGCTAGCCTGGCTCTTCTGGTCGGCAACGAACTTCTTGCGCTTCTTGCGAAGGGCAAGGAATTCGCGGGCTTCCTTAATAAGGCGGCGGCGTTCGTCGGTGTTGAAGATGGCCTTCTTGACGACACGCCAGGCAGCCTTGGGGCGGAAGTAATATTCACCGTAGAAGCGCTCGACAGAGTCAACCAGTTCGGCTCGATCAAGGCCAGGGTAAACAACGGTGGGCAACTGGTGGCCCATCTCGTCGGTCATCGCGGCATCAAGCTGAATCAGGTTATTCTTCTGGGCGTAATCGTAGAATTCGGTGCCAGGGTAGGGGTGTGCGATCGAAACCTGAATGGTTTCACAATCGAGTTTCTTGGCGAAGTCGATGGTTTGCTGAATAGTCTGGGGGGTTTCGCCAGGGAGGCCAACAATGAAGTCGGCGTGAACGGTGAGGCCGAGTTCATGAGCGTTGCGCGTGAAGCGCTCGGCCATGTCGATGGTTGCACCCTTCTTGATGTTCTTGAGAATCTCCGGGGCACCAGATTCGTAGCCAACGATCATTAGGCGGCAGCCGGCGTCTTTCATCGCAGCGAGGGTTTCGCGATCCGTGGTGACACGGCTGGTGCAAGACCAGGTGAAATTGAGCTTCTTGAGTCCGTTGAAGTTTTCCAGTGACCAGCTGACTTCGTTTGCGATGTCCTGTGCCGAGCGCAGGCGCCAGCGGTGACCAGAGTGGGTCTGGGGCCAGAGGCAGAAGGTGCACATGGCCGGGCAGCCGCGCGAGGTGTAAAAGCTAATGAAGGGATGCAGGAGGAAGGGTACGTTGTAGCGCTTGAAATCGAGATCTCGCTGGTAGACCTTCGATACCCAAGGCAGTTCGTCGAGATTCTCGATATAGCCACCTTCAGGGTTATGCATAATGCCGCCGTCTTTGCGGTAGCTGACGCCGGGAAGCTCAGCGAGGGGAGTGCCCTTTGCGTAATTGACGATCTGGTAGTCGAATTCGCGGCGAACGATAAAGTCGATAGCCTTTGAGGCGCGCAGGGTCTTTTCAGGCTCAACGGTGACGGGAGGGCCCACAAAGCAGACTTGCAGCTTGGGGTTGGAATCCTTCATCATCTCGGCGATCTTTACGTCGACATGAAAGCCGGGGGTAGAGGTAAAGAGAACGAGGAGCTCGAAGTCGCGGGCCATGGCCACGGTATCTTCAATGGTGACTTTGTGCGGAGGCGCGTCCACCACCTTCGAGTCGGGCAGGAGGCCGGCGGGGTAACAAAGCCACACGGGGTACCAGTAGCTTTCAATCTCTCGAGTTGCGGGCCAGCGGGAACTGGCACCACCGTCAAAGCCTTCAAACGAAGGAGGATTCAGAAATAGTGTGCGCATGTGTACGGTATTGCCGACGCTTTCATTTTAGCAGTTTTGGCGGTCCTAGAAGCGGATGCCGATCAGGAACTCGGTCTGGTTTGACCTCGGGGTGTAGTCAGCGCCCAGCCAGCGCGTATAGCGTATCTCGGGCTCGATCTTAATCGGTAGCAGGCCGATTGTTGCGCCGCCAGCAAAAGTGACGCCACCGCCGGATTCATTGAGGGAAGGGATTCTGCGCAATGTAATCCCACCTGAGAAGAAAGGCTTGATCGCAATGGCGTTGATGCGCTTCTTGACGAGGATTGGCACCTGATAGACGGTTGCCGTCCGAGAGCCAAACTTGTAGCGTTCAAACATCAGGCCAGTCTCAAAAGTAGGGAGCACAGGGAGATTCAGCTCAACATAAGGCCCGGCCTTGAGCGGGAATATCTCGCTGCCCGGTTGTTTATTATGGACGAAGCCACCCTTGAGCCCGATGCTGAGGGGGAGCTGAGCCAGTGCTGGGAGGGTTAGGGCAAAAAATAAAAGGTTTTTCAAGATCAGTCTCTAGAAGCGGGACGGATTCAAATGCGGGATTGTTTCTGAAATGGGCTTGGGCGGCTCGAATTCCATCTTGAGCATAGCCTTGCCGATAACGCGGGTCTCGGCTTGATAATCCACTTTTGAGAGGTAAGTGATTCCGTCTCGAGTTTCAAAGTCGCGCGAGAAATCGGCAGTTTTAAAAAGTACAGAAGGGTTTTTAACCAGGCGGCCAGCTTGTCGAAGCTCTAAACCGGTGTTTTCTTCCAGCCAAAGCTCGCCCTTAAAAAGCCCGATTACTTTCTTGATTGGAATAAGCTCAAAGATAAGGGCAATCCGGTCACCAAGGCTATCTTTGCGCTTAAATTTGAACTTGTAGTTTTGAGGGGTGATTGCCGGGGGAGTGGCCTCTGAAGCTTCCTGCTCTGCGCTCAAGTAGAGGCCAATAACCTTTGTTTTTATGAGGTTATCGCCAGTGAAAGATTTCATTTCGTAGGAGATATGCCCGTTCGGGGCAACCGTCTTTTCGGCCAGCATCTCACCTTTCTTCTCGAGACCGGGCAAAGAAGCTTCGATCTTTACAACCGACACCAGGGCATGGGATCGCTTTGGATTAGTCTCTTTTCGTTCCAGGTACTTCTTGAGAGTGGGACCGGCTGGCCCGATGCTTAGAGGATCGAAAACAACTGGAGCCTTCAATTGAACGGATCGGCAGGAGCCAAGGAGAATAGCTAAAATCGCCAAGCTGGTGATTTGGAAAAATTTCATTCGGTTAGAGGGTGGACAGATCGAGCATGTAGCCGCGCTTGCCGACATTGATGCCGATCGTTTTGCCCTCGCTTCCTAAGTTGGCTTGAACGCCTTCTGCCTCGTGGATGTGGCCACACAGGAAGTAACGCGGCGAAACACGGTCAATAAAGCTCGCGATGGCTGTAGATCCAAAGTGGCGGTTGCCTGAACCCTGGTCGAGAGGAGTGTCTTTGGGCGGGCAATGGCAGGCCAGAACCAGTGGATTCAATGCGGAAAAGGGTTGGAGGCGGGCAGCAATCTCTTCTTCTGAATATTCACCCGGGGTGTCAAAGGGAGTCGGGTTTGAATAACCAAGAGCGGCCAAATGAACCGATCCGAATTGTCGCGATTGAGAATGCATATCTTCGAGGCCGTAGGCCTTACAGAAAGTTTCGATGTCACGAGCCGACTCGTGGTTGCCAGGAATCACAAATACTTTTCCTGCTCTTCGCCGCAGGATCTCTCCCGCTTTGTCGAGGCCACGTGCCCAAGAGACCAGATCGCCGATACAGAAGTAGTAGTCTGCTTCCTGGTCCACCAACCTTTCGAGGGTCTTGAGGTCGGAGTGGATGTCGGAAAAAAACAGGAATCGCATCGATCTGCCTCTATTGTCTCCATTTTGCTGTCCGGGAGTAAACCTCCTTCTTTTTAGTGGGTTGGGAAACCTTTAAGAGGTGTGCATCGCGGCGGGTAATCCACGAGGCGCAGTTCGGGCGACGGTTGTTTTGTAAAGTCAATTGAATGGAGGCTGTGCTTGAGGG
>CAZZGS010000398.1:0-4836 GCA_964653845.1 uncultured Bryobacter sp. | reverse complement strand
CTACGATGTAATCTGTTACCAACTCTTCAGCTTACGCCGGTCCAGACCTGAGCGTCGTGAAACCAGAGGAAAACTTGTGATCCGGTGAGGGGGGGCTCGGTCGAACGAGGCAAGACTGGCAGCTTCGATTTTCCCCGCTTTCGGGTCACACTAGGAGAATAAGTGAAAGGAGTCGCATCTGTGTCATATTTGTGTCCTAACCTGTTATACTCCAAGCTAGTCTACCAACCACCCGTCGGGGCGTGGCTCAGCCTGGTAGAGCGCCTGGTTCGGGACCAGGAGGTCGCAGGTTCGAATCCTGCCGCCCCGACCAAATTCTTCCAGTCAGTTTACGAGTGGCGATCTGGACCACCTGAATCTCGGCTATGCGCCTGGCCTGCTGCCTTAGGCTATAGCAAGATCCTGGATCGGCGGTCCCACCTCTACCTTGGTGTGTAGCCTCACGTTCAGCGCATCCAAAACCTTAATGGCACGTTCCAGAGTAATGCCAAAGTACTCATTGCGCTCATCTCGCGACACCTGAGACTCATGAACACCAAGCCTGTTGGCCAACTCCCGCTGCGAAACACCCTGCGCGATCCGCACCGAGATGAGCAAATGCCCGAGCCCGCGAAGATTCTCCAAATCGTCGAATTCGCCGCGCTTCAGCCGTTCGTAACTTTCCACCTCCTCCTGAAACTGGAGATGGAAGGACTCCATCGGGTCGATCACACGCTTGATTTCGTCGTCCTTTAGCCCAGCCTCTTTCAATCGGGCACGATGATCGCCGAGACGTGCGCGCTCCTCGGCTAGGCGCGCTGACGCTTCCTGATATTCCGCTTCATTGCGAATCATGCCTGTCCTCCATACTTGATCTTCACGATGCCTCTCGGTTTTCCATCCCGGCGCGATTGCCGGAACGCAGAAGGAAACTCCAACTCGTTGCCGAACTTGTCTCGAATACCACTGCCAATGCCGAGTCCGGGAATGTGGGGATAAACCTCAACTCGGTAGCGATGCCACATCGGTAGCTGCTTCTTCGGATAGCCATGATAGGGCCGCCGCGTTGCGGGGTCCCAAGTCCATACCGTGAATACATCAATGCGGTTGAGTTGCCGAGTCAAATCGCCGGTCCTGATCAAGTCGAGGGAACAGTCGAAGTAACCGTCAATGTCATTGGGATGATCTTTGTCCTCGGCAAAAGAGCCGTCCGCAAAGATCTGGCTGATGCCAACTTGCCAAAGCTGCCGGGTAAGCGTCTCGAGATTGTCGATCAAGTGCAACCTCCAAGCTACGTCCCACGAGCTTCTTCCATCGTTAGGGCCGGTGACAAGAATCGACGCGCGGAGTTCGTCGAACGTGACTTCATAGTCACCCGGCGGCAGCAAACCGTCAGCGTCGAAAGTCGGAATGGCTACCATTGCCGCACGATAACCATAAATACATATTAGTCATGCACAACATAATTGTCAAGCGCAGTTGATCGCAATGAATTTCGCGAATTCTACATCGCCCGCTCTGAAGAAGCCTTAGCTGCACGGGACATTGATTGTGGCGCGACAATCGAAATGAGGGAGACGCAGATGAAGACCAGTGGCAAGATCAGCCGGTTCTCGCTCGACACTTTGGTCAACATGCTCGGCGACGCGGGCCTGGAAGTCGACTTCCGAATTAAGCCGCCGTCGCGGCGTGTTGCCTAGCGCGAATCGTCCTCAACGCCGATGCGACCCTCAGCCGTCACTTGCGCACGCGCCTGCTGGAGCCTCTCCCACAACTGCGGATTGGACTGCTCCAGGGGGATCCCGCGAGCGACCTCGGCCTCGAACTCGCGCTTCTCATTTTCGAGGTATTTGTCGAACTCCGCTTGGTGCTCCAGGTAAAACGCAATCGCACCATAGACCCTGGAGAGCTTTCCGATTGCGGCAAAGTCCTCAAGAATCTCCGCCGGCGTCTCCCCGCGGTTGAAGGCATAAACTACCGAATCAAGTGAAACACGAGTCCCGGCCAAATAGTAGCCGCCATTGCGTTGTTCGATGTACTCGCTGTTGATTGTCGCTCTTTCTCAATCATACGCCGCGACCGGAAGGGGTCGGCAGTTTGGCTTACCCCGTATGATCGCCTCGAAGGGAGGGCCTCATTGAAGGACGCAATGACGAATAGCTGAAAGCCCATCCTGCCTTCGCGAACTATTGCATGACATTGCTGGCTCGTGAATAGAAGCCGCCAGTGGCCGGGAATAGGCCGAAGAAGGAATCGATAAACTAAACAAGTGCAACTTCGAAACTCTATTGCAGTTTTCTTCTGCCTTTTCGTAATTGGCTCGGCGCAGCAGCCTGCCTTTGATCTGGTGATCGCGAGCGGCCTACTCATTGATGGCAGCGGCGCAGCGGGGCGTCAGACAGACATTGGAGTCCGCAACGGGCGCATCGTCTCTATCGGCAACCTCAAGGGCACCGCGCGAACCCGCACCATAGACGCAACCAATCTCGTAGTATCCCCAGGGTTCATCGACATGCACAACCACTCGGACGAGACGATCATCGACGACCCCCGTTGCGAGAGCATGGTCCGCCAGGGCGTCACGACGATGGTGCTGGGCGAAGGAAATTCCGCCGGGCCGATCCCAAAGGGCATTCGCGAGTGGGCCACCATGGGCGAGTACTTCGACTTCATCGCGCAGAAGAAAGTCGCAACCAACATCTGCTCTTACGTCGGGCAGACGCAAATCTGGACTTACATAAAAGGCAGCGCTCTAGAAGACGCAACTCCGGCGCAAATGGAGAAGATGAAGGCCGAAGTAGCGCGAGCGATGCAGGATGGCGCAATGGGCCTCTCTTCCTCCCTACTGATGCCGCCCTCCAGCCTGATGACCACGCCGCAATTGATCGAACTGGCCAAGGTCGCAAAACAGTATGGCGGCATCTATTCAACACATATTCGCGATGAAGGTGCCGGCGTCTTTCGTTCGATTGCCGAAGCAATCGATATAGGGCGTGGTGCCAACATCCCTGTCGATATCATCCACCTGAAAGTGGCCGACCAGAAGTTCTGGGGTCAGATGAAAGAAGTGATCTCGATGATCGACAAGGCACGCGCCTCGGGCCTCGACATCCGCTCAAACGTCTATCCCTACACCGCCGGTCAAAACAATCTGCGGGCCATCATCCCGCCCTGGGCTCACGACGGCGGCAACAAGGCGATGCTCGAGCGCCTGCGTAATCCGGCGAATCGCGAACGCCTCAAAAAGGAGATCCGCAACGGCCTCCCGAACTGGTACAACCACTATCTGGCCACTGGCGGCGGCTGGGACGGCATGTTACTCGTCTCACTCAAGAGCGAGCGCTTCAAGGCATTCACCGGCAAACGAATGAGCGAATTGATCCGGGCACAGAACGGGCAGGACGATGTTGACGTTCTATTCGATGTGCTGCTGGCAGAAGATGGCAGCGTCGCCTGCGTCTACTTTCACCACTCAGAAGCCGACATGACCTATGCGATGCGGCAACCCTACACCTCGATTGGCTCGGACGGGGCCGCCATAGCCAACGACGGCCCTGCCCTTGCGATGAACCCACACCCGCGCTGGTACGGCACCTTCCCACGTATACTCGGGCGTTACGTACGCGAGCAAAAAGTGATCTCACTTGAGGAAGCCGTCAAGAAGATGACCAGCATGAATGCAGGCAAAATCGGCATCAAAGAACGCGGCATGCTCAAGGAAGGCTACTGGGCCGACATCACGATTTTTGACCCGAAGACCGTCGCCGACCGCGCCACTTTCGAGAAGCCACATCAGTACCCCGTAGGCATCCCCTACGTGATCGTAAACGGCAAGATGGTGATTGATGGCGACAAGCATACCGGCGCAGTGCCGGGGCAAGTCTTGCGCGGATCGGGCTATCGCCTAAAATAAGACTTCGATGAGATTTATTGCTTTATGGATCGTGGCGATTGCGGTCGCTGCAGCGCAGGACTTCCGCACCACCCTTTACCCTGTGCTCGAAAAGTCTGGATGCAGGACTTGCCACTTCGCCGACGGTGTAGCCTCGGCCACGCGTTTGCAGTTCCCTGAAGCCGAATCGTCACCGGCAAAACTGGAGGCCTTTGGGCGCTCTCTGGTGGAGTTGGTAGATCGCGCCAAACCAGCCGAGTCGCTATTGCGACGCAAGCCAACGGGCCGCATGGCCCATGCCGGCGGCGTCCGTATTGCTGCAGGTTCCGCTGATGACGCAGCGCTCGAGGCCTGGATCCTCAAGCTGGCAAAGATGCCCGAAGTCGAAGTCACCGAAGCCGTTCAATACCGTAAGCGCGAAGCAATGGGTGCGGGATACACAAAGGCGCGCATCTACCTGCGGCGGCTCAGTCATCACGAATACAACAACGTCGTTCGAGACCTTCTGGGCGACACCTCACAGCCCGCGCTACAGTTCCCACCCGAGGACTTCGTCAACGGCTTCAAGACTCAATATCAAGGCCAGAGCCTTTCGCCGCTCCTCATGGATGCCTACTCACAGGCAGCGGAAAAGATCGCCCGCAACGCAATGCGGCGCGGAGCGCTGAAGCCACAGCCTGGCTTTGTCGCCAGCTTCGGCCGTCGCGCCTTCCGCCGCCCGCTGCGTGCCGATGAGCGGCAGCGATACGAGGCTCTATACACAAAGGGAGGCGTACAACTCGTAGCCGAGGCCATGCTGCAATCTCCTGCCTTTCTCTTCCGGATGGAAGATTCTGATGACGCAACGCTGAAGCCTTATGTTGCGGCCAATCGCCTCTCATTCACCCTCTGGGCCAGCATGCCAGACGACACCTTGCTCGATGCAGCCGCCAAGGGCAGCCTGGATATCGAGACCCACGCCAGAC
>CAZZGS010000397.1:0-4837 GCA_964653845.1 uncultured Bryobacter sp. | reverse complement strand
AACTCCAGTTTGATATAGTGCCTCTCATTGGACGCAATCTCTGTTTTATGCGTTCCGTGTGAAGTATGCAAGCCCCAACCTCAACTCAAATCAAAATTTCTGCCAAACGTTACGATGTCGTGATTGTCGGATCCGGCGCGGCAGGCGGCATGGCCGCCTACAATCTTACGCGTCAAGGCATTAAAGTACTGGTGCTCGATGCCGGGACGAAATTCAACAAGGCAACCTACTGGTCGCACGTTCGTCCGTGGGAAGCCCGCGCCCGCAATCGCAAAGGCCAGAAGCCGCCTCAGTTTCTACTCACGCAGGAAGAGCAACCTTACGCAACGCCCAACAAACAAGACTTCGAACTGTGGCGTGTATGGGGCCGTGGTGGCAAGACAAACATTTGGGGCCGAGTCAGTCTGCGTTATTCCGACGCTAATTTTCAGGAACCCGCACGTGATGGCCACGAAATTCCCTGGCCCATTCGTTATGCCGATATCGCTCCTTACTACGACAAGGTTGAGCAACTGATTGGTGTTTGTGGCGGCGATGACGATAGCGAGTTTCTGCCTGGGTCGAAGTTTCACCTGCCTGCTCCTGCACCTCGCTGCGGCGAGCAACTGCTTCGTAAGGCTGCCAAGGGCATCGGCATCGACATCAACAGTGGCCGGCGTGCCGTGCTTACCAAGGAACATAACGGTAAGGCTCCTTGTCATTATTGCGGCGCTTGCGGCAAAGGCTGCGACATCGGTGCTTTCTTCAACTCAACGGATTACCTGCTGGAACCGGCAGCCCTCACTGGCTTGCTTGAGATCCGCGACAACTCTGTTGTTTCTCATGTCACCGTGAACGACAAAGGCCAGGCCGACGGGGTGCACTTTTTTGATCGCGTTACAGGGCAAGCCGAAGAGGTCAAGGCGCGCATCGTGATTATGGCCGCGTCCTGTGTCGATTCGACGCGCATTCTGTTGAACAGCAAGTCCAACCGTCACCCTAATGGCATCGGGAATTCGAGCGACGTCATCGGGCGTTATCTTTGCGAGCAGGTTCGTTTTCACATCTATGGCTTTGTGCCTGAACTGATGGGCAAGAAGACTCAGAACGACGACGGTATCGGTGGCGAACACATCTACATGCCGCGTTGGGCGGGGCAATCGAAATCGCGCAAATACCTGCGCGGCTACGGTAGCCAGTTTTGGAATACTGGTGCTCAACCCGGAGTAAGCTACGCAAAGTCGCTGGTTGGGTTTGGTGCCGGCTACAAGGAAAATGTACGCCGTCACTTCCCTGCACTTGTGGCAATGCATCCTTATGGTGAAGTGCTGCCATATGCTGATAACCGCATCACGCTTGATTCCAAGCGTAAAGACAAGTGGGGCATCCCTGTCCCTGTGATCGACTACAAGATCAAAGAGAATGAGCGCATCATGATTCAGGATATGTACGATACAGCTCTTGAGATCATGACTGCCGCCAAGGCCGAGATCCTGCCGTTTGAGCGAGGCTGGATTGATCGACTCGGTAGCGCGATCCATGAACACGGCACCTGCCGTATGGGTACAGACCCCAAGCGTGCGGCCCTTAATCGGTACAACCAGTCTCACGAGGTGAAAAACCTCTTTGTGGTGGATGGATCCAGCTTTACGACTGCGAGCGAAAAGAATCCGACACTTACTATCCTTGCTCTTGCCATGCGAGCTACTGATTTTCTGGCTGACCAAATGAAAAAGGGCGAACTCTAGCCGCTACCACGATTTCCTGAAGCATCTACTGGACTTCTGGTATGGTCGCAGTCCTTCACCCCACGACATACTTGACGGATGCGACGAAATCTTTTTGTAGTGGCCTTGCTTGCCGGCTGCAACCGAAGACCTGAGACAACAAGTCAGAAGCCGAACAATCCTGTTGTTGCGGTGGTTCCAGTTCGACGTCAGACGATCAGCAACAGTCTCGATCTCGTTGCGGAATTTCGTCCTTACCGTGAAATTGACCTAATGGCAAAAGTTTCTGGCTACGTCAATCGCATCTCAGTCGATATTGGGGACCGGGTTCGCACAGGCAATGTTCTGGCCACACTTGAGATCCCTGAGATGAAGGATGATTTAGCCCGTGCCAGGGCTTCGATTGATCGCTCGACTTCGGACGTGGCCCGCGCCCGCGATGAAATTCGGCGCGCAGAGAGCTCCAACCAAATGGCGCAGCTTAACTATGATCGCCTCTCGAGTGTTGGCAAAACAAAGCCTGGTCTCATAGCTCAGCAGGACATTGACAACGCGCGCGCGCGCTCACTGGAAAGTGGTGCGCAACTCTCTGCCGCCAAGAGTGCGCTCTCATCCGCCGAACACAGCGTTCAGGTGATTCGTGCAGATGAAAACCGTGTGCAAACCATGTTCAACTACACGCGCGTCACCGCGCCTTTCGATGGCGTAATCACTCGCCGCTATGCCGAGATTGGTGCCATGGTTCAGGCCGGAACTTCTTCTCAGACTAACGTGATGCCGATCGTAAGGCTTTCGCAAGACACTATGCTTAGGCTGCAACTCCCCATCCCTGAATCCATTGTTGCCAAGGTTAAAGTAGGCTTTCCGCTTCGAATCAAAGTACCCACGTTGAATCGAACAATCGATACCCGCATCACACGGTACACTGGGCAGCTCGCACTCGCCACGCGCACTATGGAAGCGCAGGTTGATATTCCCAACAGCGATCTCTCGATCAAGCCCGGGATGTTTGCCGAGGTAATTTTTCAATTTGAATCGAAGCCTGATGCTCTGGTCATTCCGCTTCTTGCCATCGATGGCGCTGGCGAAATCCGCAAAGTGATGATCGTGAACTCCTCCAACCTGACCGAGCTTCGCGACATCACAACAGGCATCGAAACACCCGAAGCAGCCGAAGTCCTCACTGGCCTGGTCGAAGGAGACAAAGTCGTTATCAGTGGCAGGTCTCAACTAAAACCGGGTACCACTGTCACCTCTCGCCTTAGTTCAACCCCTGCACAAGGAGCAAAAAACTAGGCTATGTCCCGATTTGCCATTCGCACCCCTTACCTCATTGTCGTTCTCTGTCTCATGATTTGCGTTGTCGGCGGCGGCGCTCTGGTTCGCATGCCAGTCGACCTCTTTCCTCCGATCAACATCCCGGTGGTGGTGGTTGCCACTTTCTACGCGGGAATGCCGCCTGAACAGATCGAAGCGAATATCACTTCTCGCTATGAACGCTTCTTTACCCTTGCCGCCAACATTGAGCACGTTGAGTCGCGCTCACTTACAGGCGTGAGTATCATCAAGATTCACTTCCAGCCTGGTTCGGACGCTGATGCCGCCGTAGGCGCGGTTTCTAACCTTGCGATGGCCAATCTTCGGCGGCTCCCTGCGGGCACACTTCCGCCCATCGTTCTCAAATTCGATGCATCCAGTCTTCCCGTCTGTCTTGTCACGCTCAAGACGCCAGACCTGGATGAAACTCAGATTCGTGATCTGGCTCAGTACAATGTACGCAATCAGCTTGCTGCAGTTCCTGGCGCGAGCGTGCCTCAACCCTTTGGAGGCGGCAACCGATCCATCATGATCTTTGCCGATCCCAATCGCCTCGAGGCATACCAGATGTCGCTCATGGATATGGTTCGCGGTGTCAATGACGCCAATCTTACACTGCCCGCTGGCAATGTAAAGATCGGTCCATTCGACTACAACATTCTCACCAACAGCCAACTCGATAACATTGCTGAGATAAACGATCTTCCAATTAAAGTAAGTGGCAGCTCGGTGGTTCGGGTTGGCGATATTGCAGAGGCGAAAGATTCCAAACGAATTCAAACCAACGTGGTCCGCATTGATGGCAATCGCGGTGTTTATGTTCCAGTTCTCAAACAGGGCGGAGACTCGAACACCATTTCTGTCGTTGATGGGGTCAAGAAGGTAATCGCCAATCTTGTCGATGTCCCGGAATCGCTCGTTACCAACGTTGTCTTCGATCAGTCTGAATTTGTCAAGACTGCCATTGAAACGCTGCTCCATGAAGGGGCGATTGGATTGTTTCTTACCTCGGCTCTGATCCTGATTTTTCTCGGGAGCTTTCGGGCGACAATTGCTGTATTTTTCTCCATTCCCGTCTCTGCCCTGGCCACGTTTATGTTGCTTCAGTGGAGTGGCGGCACGATCAACACCATGGTGCTCGGCGGTCTTGCCCTCGCTTTTTCGAGATTGATTGACAATTCGGTTGTTGTCCTTGAAAACATCTATCGCCACCTCGAAATGGGGGCCGATCCCGTCAAGGCTGCTGAAGAGGGCGGTCGCGAAGTTGCGCTTCCGGTACTTGCCGCAACACTCACCACCGCAATTGTATTCTTCCCTGTTACTTTCCTGTTTGGAGTCTCACGATTCCTGTTCTCAGCCCTCGCTCTTTCGGTAGTACTCGCCCTGTTCGCCAGCTACTTTGTAGCGATGACAGTTGTGCCGCTTTTTTGTGCTCGCTACATCCACAGTGCGCATTCGGGCCAACATGATGAAGGCATCTTTGCCCGCTTCAACCAGTGGTTCAATCACCAGTTTGCCCGCTTCCTGCGTGCCTACCAGCGGGCTGCTGATTTTGCTCTGGATCGTCCCCGCTTCACTCTTGCCGTCTCGACTGTCTTTTTTCTGCTATCCCTTCTCATTGCACCCCTGATTGGAATGTCGTATTTCCCACGCACGGATTCCGGCCAGTTTGTGATGAACGTAAAAGCGCCGCCAGGCTCTCGAATTGAAGTCGTCGATGCCCTCTTCGCCCGCGTGGAAGACCTCACTCGAAAAGTAGTTGGGGATGCAGACCTCGAGCTCATCGTCTCTAACATCGGCATCTACGCTGATAT
>CAZZGS010000396.1:0-4839 GCA_964653845.1 uncultured Bryobacter sp. | reverse complement strand
GAGCCGTGTGACTGGAGACAGTCAAGCACGGTTCTGTGAGCGGCTCGGGGTGAAATTCCCCGGGCCTACTCGGCGGCGGTCAGCGATGATTGTCCCTACCGCGACCAGTCACCCCTTACCGCGACGCACATCGTCGCCAAATCTAGCTAAACTTGGGTAGGTAATGTCAATCGCAAATAACACCCCTTTAGTTGGATCGAGGACCGAGAATCGAATCACCTCGGTCGCTATTGAGAATTTCAAGAGCATTACCTCGCCTCAGGAAGTACAGTTCCGCGGTTTAACATTGCTTGCTGGTGCGAATAGCTCTGGAAAATCCAGTGCAATGCAGCCGCTTCTGCTAATGAAGCAGACGCTTGAGGCCAGTTACGACCCCGGAACTTTCCTTCTAGACGGGCCCAACGTTCGATTTTCTTCCGCAAAGCAGGTAGTTTCAATCGGTAAGAAGAACTTCTCAATTTCCTTCTCCTCAGTGAAAGCTTGGAAAACAACTTTTTCGTATGAAATTCAAAAGTCGAGCGGATTCCAACTCAAAACCATGACGATGACGGATCTGGATGGCAGTTTACATCGCATCACCGCAGGAATGCGTTACTCGGATCTCGAACCAAGAATGGGGAATCGGGACAGTATGGTTATGAAGGCGCTGACTGACGCCTTTGATCGGTCTCAAGTTAGTTCGGATCGCTGTCTAATGAACCTGGGTCCGTTTGATCTTTTCATGATGCGTGCGAGCTCAAAAGCTGAAAGCTCACAACTGATTAGCGGGCAACCCCTGATTCGAGAAATGCTTCTCAATTTACTTCATCTTCCGGGCTTGCGAGGCACTCCTGAGCGCACATACAAAACATCGGCTACATCAAATCCATTCCCCGGTTCATTTGAGACTTATTGTGCCAGCGTAATTCATCAGTGGAAAGACGCCGGCAGTGAGACAAAGCTAAAGTTGCTCGGATCGACGATGGCAGATCTCGGGCTCACGAATGAAGTCACCTCTGAGCGAATCGATGATACTCGCGTCGAATTGAAAGTTGCGCACACCAATGCAGCCAATTCGAGCAAGCGAAAGAGAGACTTCGTCAGCATCGCTGATGTCGGCCTCGGCGTGTCGCAGGTCCTGCCCGTTCTAGTTGCTCTACAAGTTGCTCTTAAGAATCAGATTGTTTATCTCGAACAGCCCGAAATCCACCTCCATCCCAAAGCTCAATTCGCTCTCGCCACCGTTATTGCTAGAGCCGTCAAGAGGGGAGTAATTGTTATAGCTGAAACGCATAGTTCCTTGGTGATTCGCGGGGTTCAAACTTTAGTAGCGAGCGGCGAATTACCTGGCAGCGATGTTGGCCTCCACTGGTTCAGTCGCAATCCGAAAACCGGCGTAACCAAAATTTCCTTTGCTGAACTTGATGAGAATGGAGCCTTCGGCGAATGGCCCGCCGACTTTGACGATGTCCAATTGAATGCAAGCCGCGGGTATTTGGATGCGGTCTCAAAAAGGTACCGTCTCTAGGTATGCCAAAACAAAAGACGCGGCGCATTTTAATCGACGCTTCAGTTGCCACCGCTGCTGGTGAAAAGTCAGCACCACTTTCAGTAACTTGCCGGAAATTCCTGACTGAGTTTAAAAAGAGCTCTAATGTCGTTGTCTTGTACTCTGAGCTTCAGTCTGAATGGGCAGATCATCCTTCGAGCTTTGCAATGGATTGGTTGGCCGCCATGGTCGCAAAAAAGCACTTTCATTTTATTCAATTGGAAGAACATGCGGCACTTCAACAGGCGTGTACCCAGGCCAATTTGAGCCAACAAGAACATCGCGCCTGGCGCAAAGACTTCCATCTGATCTGTGCAAGCCTGCAAACCGACCGATCCATTAGCTCTCGCGACCGCAAGGCCGAAAGCGTGTTTTGCAAGATCGCCGCCACCTTTGGGCCGTTGGCGAATATCGAATGGTTCGACCCGGAGAGAGATGAGGCTCATCTCGACGCCTGGCTCAAAAATATAAATGCACAGAAGGGCCGCTTTCGACTGTCGACCCCGACTTCTATACCGTAAACTCCGTCACTCAATCTATAAGGCTCTTGTACCAGAGCAAGCTACTTTCAGGCTTCAGAATCGAGTGCCCTTCATCGGGAAACAGCGCCACCTTCGACGGCACCCGTTTGGCCTTTTGATTTGGCGACCTCTGTCCCCAAATCAATCTCAAATCCGAGCAGCGATGAGTGTAAGGGATCCTATTGGCGCATCCTGGATTCCAGACTTCCACACATAACTTCACGCTAAGTTATTTTGGATTCAATGAAGAAGCGCTTATTCATTAGTCACATTACCGAGGAAAAGAAGATTGCCGTACGATTAAAAACGGCCCTCGTCAATGATTTCCTTGGACTTCTGGACGTATTTGTCTCGTCTGACACCGACAGCATCGCGGCCGGTGAGGAATGGCTGATCTCCATTGAGAGTGCGTTGCGGGATTGCAAAAGTTTCGTTGTGCTTTGCAGCCCGGACTCCATTCATCGACCTTGGATAAATTTTGAGGCCGGTGCGGCTTGGATGCGTAAGATCCCTCTGGTTCCAATCTGCCATGCTGGTCTCTCGCCGCACGACCTGCGTATGCCCCTTTCTCTTCGACAGGGGATCAAAATAACAGACAGCGACGGGATTCAGCGGTTGTACAAGAGAATCGCCCATGAGTTGGGGTGTGATCCGCCTCCTATCGAAAACCAACGACTCCGGATCAAGGACTCAGATACTGTACAACAGTTGAGTTTGGAACGACTCGCCACGGATCGTGACATACGCAATCGGCGCATGGCCTCACTGGAGAACCCTAATTTCAATTGGCGAGCGTTAAAACGTGTAGCGACCGAAGCGGCACTGACGCAGGACATTGTTGCTGACCTATTGCGATCCAGTGATGACGTTCGTTTCAGCAAGGGCAAGAGCGGGGAGATTATTGTCGGCTTGCGTTCAAGAGTTGATTGACTGCCCAACACCGCGATAGGCCCGGACTCTATTCGCATCGCAACCGATCAGCGGCTTAGGATTTAGTAATCTATTTTCAGCTCTTGCCGGATGCACTGATCTTTGCCGACCATTTCTGGTAGAATTCAGCAAATCAAGCACTCGGGTGTCTTTGGCCAATACATCACCTGCAGTACGCGAGTGCTCAACCCCGCAGGACAAGGCAGAAGTGATCCCTCTTCCGGCTCAGCGCGATAGACTAGGTAGATGGTTGTTTCAACGGGATTCGTCGATCAAGCACAGCTAGCGAGCGCCGTGGCGAAGGCCGCAAATCATTTTGGCCCAGAGGTGGTTCGCCTGAAACATAGCATCGGGGCCGACACAAGCGGTGATCCTGCAATCTTCTTTCGCATCGTTCTGGCCGACTGGGCGGTTGACGAGGAAACTCTTGCGGATGTGACTGGCAAGATAGCGACGACACTCTTTGATGAGATTCGACCCTATGAAAACTGGGGGTTGGTGCCGTATTTCAGTTTCCGTAGCGAATCAGAAGAAAATACAGATCGAGAATGGGCTTAAGCACCAGTGGCCTATCACGATGATCTATTGACTCAGGCCGGAGAACTTATTCACAAGCATGAACCGAAGTCTACGCAAGCGGATCTCCGAAGGGCCGTTTCGACGGCCTACTATGCTCTCTTTCATCTCCTTATCGGCGAGACGTCCCTAAATTGGAATCGCGATAGTTCACGAGATGCCTTTGGACGTATGTTCGATCACGCTCTGATGCGAAAGGCCTCACAGCGCCTCCTCGACTCGCGCCTATTTCCATTTTTTGGTGAAGACCCGAAAGTCGCTCAGGACTTGAAGACTGTAGCCCAGGCGTTTGTTCAATTGCAAGACAAGCGGCACATTGCGGACTATCACAATGGAGTTCGCTGGACACATGTAGAATCGCTTCGTGAGGTTACGACAGTCCGCAAAGCATTTCTGATCTGGGCTTCCATTCGTAACGAAAACATTGCCCAGGATTATCTCGTATCGCTCTTGATTAAGCCGCGGGACTGAAATTGTAGGGATCGAAGACCGGTTGCTCATCCGCTCGAAGTTGAGGTAATGGACAGAGAGGCGCGGCGGTGAAGATCGTGTGACTGCCTGCGCTTGGCAGGGGTTCTACAATTCCACTTCGGCTGCGTGCGTGCTTCTGTATCGGCTTCAGGTGCGACTCGATCTCAGATGGGTGAAAGAGAATCCTGGCCATCCCACTGGCCTGCGGCTTCGAGGATGCGGAATGTGGTGAAGGAGGAGCGGTCGAAGAAGGGAACGGCCTTGTTGCGGTGCATTTGCGTTTTGTGTTGGCCTTGCCTGTAGGAGGCATTTAGCATCGCTTCGTCGCTGCTCCAGATGCTCATCGTTACGCCATCGTCGCCTATCGTGTGGGGCGTGAAGACCCTGGCGGCTGCGCAGCCTTCCGCTTTTTCAAGCCACTGGTCTCTTGCGTTTTCTTGATGAAGACAAGGGTGCTTTCCCTTTCATTCGATTTCCCCTATGAGGTGTGAAAGGTAGAAGCGGCCCCGCATCCCTTAGACTGGGGTTGTTTGTGGGAGATGAACTGGAACAGAGTCGCGCGCTTGTCCTGGTGAAGGTGCTGCATACGGCGGTTTGGTTTTTCTTTGCGGCCTGGTGTGGATTGAGTGTCTGGTGCTTGTCTTCAATCGGGGCCGGTGCCCGTTGACGGATGTGGCCGGGCGTTACGCCTCAGCGCGCTCCGCTAATTTCGATATTTACCTGCCGGAGTGGCTGGCCCGGTATAACAAGGAGATCTTTGGGGTGGTGTTTGTGGGTGGGGAGGTGTTTGCGGTGTGGCGGTGGTGTTAGAGG
>CAZZGS010000395.1:0-4843 GCA_964653845.1 uncultured Bryobacter sp. | reverse complement strand
CGGATGAGAAGGCCGTTCGCCATAGACTCCAAGGTTATCGGCAGTGGTAACGATACCGCGGCCAAACATGTGTTGCCAGATGCGGTTCACCATCACCCGCGCAGTCAGCGGATTCTCGGGGCTCGCAATCATCTCCGCGACTTCCAGCCTTCCGCTACCGAAGGCGCCGACAGTCTTGGCAGGATGGATCAAGCTGAGATAGCCGCGGGGCGTCACCTTACCGGGCCGGGCGGCATCGCCACCAATCAGGACGGGGAAGTTGTAACCAGGGTCAAGATCGGCAAGGCCTTGAATCACGCGTGGTGCTCCAATCTGAGCCTCGGTCGCGCGATAGTCGTCGATGGAGGTACGAATCGAGCTTGCGCTATTGCTTAGGAGCTTGTTCTCGACAAGCCAACTCAGCCATGCCGCATCTTCAGCAGTCGCCCGCCCTGCTTCCCAGGCGCTAATCGCACTCTGCGCGATGGAGGCATACCGCCCGGCCAGACTCGCAAGCGAAGCCGGTGGCGCACCCGTGAAGAGAAGCGCGGAAGCCTTTAGTTCATCTCTCGGCGACTCGTCAATATCGTGAACGACAGCGCGGGCAATCCCGAAGTAGGATTGCGGCGCGGCGAGTTGCTCGGGGCTTGCCTTGGTGTGTCCAGGCCGATCGGGGATACGGGTGTTGTCAGATTTGGTGACGAGCTCAAGATAGAAAGGAAGGTCCGGCTGATCGTCACGATTGGGGATCTTTACCCACGAAAGTGTGTCGCGATCCAGGATCTTGTAGTCCTCACCCAGCATGCAGTTATCAATAATGGCCCGGCGTGCACCGAGCTTGCCGCCCATGACCTGAATGCTGACGAACTTCTTATTCTTTGGCACCAGCGGTGAACGCAAAGCCGCGTTGAGGCGCTCAGAGAGAGAGTGGCTGTAAATACCTTCAGGGAAGATGCCACTAATGGCCTTGGGGCCTGTCGCCGCAACTGCAAATTCTCCATCAGGTGAGCGCGCGGCCGTTACACCGTTACCATCGGAAGTCCATTCGTCGAAGCTGCGAAAGTGCTCCTGGTTGAAGGCTATCCGCTCCAATGATTCTTTCGCATATCGCGCTGTGAGCGATTGCCACTCGGCCTTAAAGTCGTTAGCGCGCGCGGATTGCATCCACGGATAAAGTGGATCTTCCAGCTTCGGCTTGGGAGATTCAAGAACACTGACTAGCGCTTGCACTCGTTCAAGCTGAACAGCGTCTTCCTGGGTTGGGGCAAGATTGCGCCATGCGCGATCGGCGGCCAAAAGCAGACTAGGGATGCGCTTGGCTTCGTCCATCCAAAGACGGGCAAGCTCGCTCCGAATCAGTGGCTTCTTTGCGGCCAAACGCTGCTTGGCCCCCGCACTGGTTTCGGGAAGATCGGCGGTGTGCGTCACCATCCGCGAGCTGGTAAGTACCCCATAAAGCGCGTAATAATCCGAAGTCGGTATGGGGTCGAGCTTGTGATCGTGACAGCGCGCGCAAGCAATCGTAAGCCCTTGAAAGGCTTTGCCCATCGTATCGATCTGGTTATCTACAACATCGGTGCGAATCTGACGGAAGCGGATGCAATCGTCATGGCCAAGCTCACCGAAGCGGAAGGAACTGGTCCCGATCTTCGACTCATTGAGACCCTCGACAAGATTGATGCGAGGCTTCGCCAGCAGATCACCAGCGATGTGTTCACGGATCAACTGGTCGTAGGGAAGATCCTGATTGAAGGCCCGAATCAGGTAGTCACGGTAATGAGTCGCGCCAAGGATTTCGTAATTCCAGTCGTTGCCAAAGGTCTCGGCAAAACGCATGACATCCATCCAGTGCCGCGCCCAGTGTTCTCCAAAATGAGGCGAGGCAAGCAGCCGATCCACCACTCGCTCATAGGCAGTAGACGAAAGGTCTCGAACAAAGAGATCCACTTCCAGCGGCGTTGGAGGAAGGCCGATCAGAACATAACTCAGACGGCGAATGAAGGTAGCGCGATCCGCAGGCTGCGAGGGTTTGAGCTTCGCTTTCTCAAGGGCAGCGAGAATGATTTGGTCAATGTTCTTCCTGGGATTGACCACAGGTTGAAAGGCCCAGTGCTCACGCAAAAGCTTTGGATAGTAGCGTGGATCACCAGAGCTGATAGGAGTCTTGGCTGCGTCCGAAGCGGGCCAAGGCGCTCCCGCACTGATCCACTTCTCGATTGCGGCAACCTCGGCATCCTTAAGACGCTGCCCACCCACTGGCATCTTGAGGTTGGCATCCTCATGGCGCATGGATTTGACTAGAAGACTCGACTTTGGATCGCCCGGCACCAGGGCCGGCCCCCGGTTGCCGCCCTTGAGCATTGCTTCGCGCGAGTCGAGGCGTAAGGAAGAAGACTGTTGCGAAGGGCCGTGGCAAGCAATACAGGACCGGATCAAAACCGGTCTCACAGACATTTCGAAGATCTCGCTGGACTGCGCGAGCAATAGAATGCTCAGTTGGAAGTACATGGGCCCTTGCTCATGTAGTTTATCTTAGGGAGCGAGCTTAGACGATGGCAGCGGGATTGGAAAGTGTACCGATTTGCGGCACGCTGATCGTGACGATGTCCCCAGGAGCCAGCGCGCTCTCCTGCGTAACAATAATGCCAGTGCCTGTCTGCAGCACCGTGCCGCAAGGCACTTGGTTAGATCTCATCAGGTATCCAATGATGTCTTCGATCTTGCGACCAAGCTTCGAGGTGTTCGTGCTGCCCTCAAAGATAGTCTTGTCGCCTCGGGTGATCTTGCATGTCATCTCAAGGTTGTAGACATTGCCGATCTCATCGGGAGTCACAAAGACGGGTCCAAGTGACGCGCAGCCGGTGAAGGTCTTCGACTGCGGCAGGTAGAGCGGATTCTCTCTTTCAATGTCCCAGGCCGAGACGTCGTTCGATACGGTGTAGCCAAAGATCTGACCTTTTGATCCAATCAAGACAGCCAATTCGGGCTCTGGCGCCGTGAACTTGGAATCTTCACGAATGCCAATTGGCTGCCCAGGGCCAACAGCGATGCGAGCGGTGCCCTTGAAGAAAAGCTCCGGTCGCTCGCCTTCAAAGACAGCGCGATAGAAACCTTCACGCGTGCCATGTTCGGCATCGCGGAAGCTTGAGCTGATCTCATAGGTGCAGCCTGCTCCCCAAACTTCGCGCGGGGCGATCGGGATCAGCGGCGTGACCTCTTCAAGGTGAGTGCTGGCCAGGCGGCCTGCAAGGGTAGCCAAGTCGGTGCCTTCCACATCGGCGCGCTTCACCAGATCGTACATGGAGTAGTCGGGGATCGGCCGGGCGTGGGTTGTATCTACAAAGATCGCAGCGACAACAGAGCCGTTGCTTTTGATTTGTCCTAGTTTCATCGAGTGCTTTCCGTGGTTGTTTTAGTACTTGAGATAAATGGTCTTATAGTCGCTGTAGAAGTCGAATGCAGCGGGGCCCTGTTCTTTGGGTCCAAAGGACGAATCCTTGGTGCCACCGAAGGGGAGCTGATATTCGACGCCCGCCGAAGGCAGATTGACCGTAAGCAGGCCGGCCTCGGCGCCATAGATGAACTCGAAGACACGTGAAAGATTAGTGGTTTGAACGCTGGCCGAAAGGCCAAACTGCGTGGCGTTAGCCATACGCATAGCGTCCTCAAAATTTTTGGCGCGGTGGATTGTGAGCACGGGGCCAAAAATTTCTTCTTTGGCAATGCGGGCGTCTTCGGGTACGTCTGCGAAGACGGTGGGTTCGACGTAATAACCCTTGTCATAAGCGCCACCGGTGAGGCGGTTGCCTCCAACCAGGGGTGCGCCCACTTCCTTCTTGCCGATCTCGATGTATTCAAGAATCGTATTGAGTGCGGCTTCATCAACAACAGGACCGATGTCGATGCCGGCTTCCATGCCATTGCCGACCTTCAGCTTCTTGGTGCGCTCCACAATGGCGGCAACAAACTTGTCGTAAATTCCGTCTTCAACGATGGCGCGCGAAGTGGCGGTGCACTTCTGGCCGGTAGAGAAGAAGGAAGCGTTGACTACGTTTTCAACAGCAGCATTGAAGTCTGCATCGTTCAGAACGATAGTGGGGTTTTTGCCACCCATCTCAAGCTGGATGCGGAGCATACGCTTGGAGGCCTCGGTATGCACCCACTTGCCGATCGTCTCGGAGCCAGTGAATGAGATAGCCTTGACGGGCTTGGCTTCGATCAGCGCCTTGCCAATGGTGCCGCCAGAGCCAGCAACAAAGTTCACAACACCCTTGGGGATACCGGCTTCATGCAAAGCTTCGATGATGCGCCAGGCAGAGAGCGGAGCGACGCTTGCGGGCTTGATGATGACTGTGTTGCCACAGATCAGCGCGGGGGCGAGTTTCCAGCAGGGGATCGCGCTGGGAAAGTTCCAGGGAGTGATCAGGCCGACTACGCCAATCGGCTTGCGGATCGCAAACATATGGACACGATCTCGCTCGCTTGGAACCAGATGGCCGCCAGTGCGCGAGCCTTCGCCGGCAAAATACTTCAGGATGTTGATAGTGCGGCGCACTTCGCCTTTGGCTTCGGGGAAGGTCTTGCCTTCTTCGCGCGTCATGTCAGCGGCGACCGAATCAAAGCGGCTATCGAGAATCTCGGCAGCCTTGAACAAAATATTGGCACGAGCCGGGCCGGTCATGCCAGCCCACTTGGGGAAGGCGTCGGCAGCAGCCTGCGCTGCGGCGTCGACATCTGCTGCGGAAGCCTTGACGAAGAGGCCTACCACTTCATCAGTGTTGGCGGGATTGCGGACCTCGAAGGTGTCACCAGTGGTCACCCATTCGCCGTTAATGTAATTGCCGAAAGTTTGCATGTATGAATC
>CAZZGS010000394.1:4573-4861 GCA_964653845.1 uncultured Bryobacter sp. | reverse complement strand
TGTTCAATCATCACTACCTAGTGTCGCAAAGAGAGCGCGATTCGGTTGCTAAACTCATCATTAGCTTGACTCGTCTTTTCCTTAGTTTCTTTGCCGGTTTATCCCTGTTTGCCGAACCGCAGCGCATCGTTAGCACTGTCCCTGGGCTTACCGAGATTCTTTTCGAACTTGGGTTGGGTGACCGCACGGTTGGAGTGAGCGAGTATTGTCGTTTTCCGGCTGCCGCATTGGCCAAGCCTAAAGTGGGGTCTTTCTTGCAGCCGAATCTGGAAGCTATTACCGCACTTC
>CAZZGS010000394.1:0-4563 GCA_964653845.1 uncultured Bryobacter sp. | reverse complement strand
ATCATCAAGAACCCGGTGCGATTGAAGCAGCGGCTTGAGGCGCTTGGCCTGCATGTGGAGGAACTCGACCTTGAGACTTTGCCGGGAATTCTTTCAGCGATCGACCGGCTGGGTGTGGAAACCAATCGCAAGGCTCGTGCAGCGGCACTTAGGGCGAACCTTGAGAAGCGACTGGCTGCGGTACAGGCAAAAGTGAAGCGGCACCGGCGGGTTACTTTTCTGGTGGGACGTACTCCTCAGCGGCTGGAAGGAATGGTGGCTGTCGGCCCCAGGAGTTATCTCGATGAGCTGATGCGATTTGCTGGTGGTGACAATATCTTTGCCGACTCACCGGCGATGTATCCAAAGGTTTCTATTGAACAGTTGTTGGCTCGCGACCCTGAGGTGATCTTCGAGATGGGTGACGCAGTACATGAAGGCATCGAGCAGGGCAAGTATCGTGAAGATGTTCTGGCTGTCTGGGCGAAGATGCCAATGCTTAAGGCGGTTCGCAGCAGGAAGGTCTTCCCGCTCAATGACAACATCTATGTGGTGCCGGGGCCACGGTTTGCCGATGCGGCCGAGCGCTTCTACGAAATGTTGCATGGAGGCGGAGGCCGTTGAAGCCTGTTTACCAGATACGGGATCTTGCTGTGGTGAAGGAGGGGCGCCCTCTCATCTCGGATATCAATCTCGAACTTGCCGCTGGTGAGCTTGTAGTGATTCTGGGCCCGAATGGGGCGGGGAAGAGCACGCTGCTCAAGGCTCTTTCGGGCATTGAGACTGTGAGTGCAGGCGAGGTATTGCTGGGTGGGGAATCGATCGCGAAGATTGGACGGCGCGAGATGGCGCGTCAGGTGGCAATGGTAGAGCCGATGCTTGATCTTCCCTTTGGCTATAGCGCAGAGCAAGTAGTGATGATGGGGCGCGCGCCTCACATGGACGCCTGGTTTGAGGGTGCCGAGGATTGGGCACAGGTGGATGCAGCTTTGGCGGTGATGGATTGCCAACCGCTGCGCAAGCGTGACTACCGCAATTTGTCGAGCGGTGAGAAGCAGCGAGTACTGGTGGCGAGTGCGCTGGCCCAACAGCCTTGTGTATTGTTGCTCGATGAGTCGGCTGCATTCCTCGATGTCAAGCACCAGATTGAATTGTTTGAAGCACTCAAGCGGTTGACTGTGCAAGGCTATCTGATCGTCGCAGTGACGCATGACTGGAATCTTGCTGCGGCCTGGGCCTCTCGCATCATCTTGCTTAAGAATGGGCGTGTTGCTGCTGCGGGTTCTCCTGCCGAGCTTTCAAACGAAGCGCTGTTGCTGGATGTATTTGGCGTGCCGCTGGAAGTGATGACTATTCAGGGCCGGCCTCCGGTAGTGCTCCAGCCTGGAGCCTCGAGGGGATGAGCCGCTTCTGGCGTGTTCTTGGCGCGAGTGTATTGATCTCGATTGCCGCGCTGCTGATCTGCCCGTTGATTGGGCCGACGCCCCTGGACTACTCGAAGATATTTACTGAGGGTTCGCTTGAGGCACAGATTTTCTGGCTGGCGCGTTTGCCTCGTGTTCTGTTGGCTCTGCTTGCTGGTGGAGCTTTGGCTAGCGCCGGGGTTCTGTTTCAGGCATTGATGCGGGATGCTTTGGCTACGCCGGATACGCTCGGGGTGTCTAGTGGAGCGAGTCTTGGGGCGGTTGTGGCTATCTGTTTTGGCTGGGCTGATTCGGCGCGGCTCGGAGGGCTTTGGACCGCTTCGTTGCTCGGTGCCGGAATTGTATTGATGATCGTCGTGGGGCTTTCGAGTAGCGGGAGAAATGTATCGAGTTTTACATTGCTTCTGGCTGGCATCACCATTAATTCGATGTGTGTGGCAATCATGTTGTTTTTGCAGAGTGTAACTTCGCTGGGGCGGAGCCTCGCGATTACGCGCTGGCTTATGGGCGGCGTAGATGCTGTGGAATACCGCACTCTGGGGTTACTTTCTTTGTTCGTACTGCCCGCTACTGCGGTGCTGATCTGGCGTTCTCACCACTGGAATCTGCTGGCGGTGGGACAGGGCTGGGCATCGGCGAAGGGTCTTGATACGCGATCGAGCTTGCGGTTAGGTTATGCGGCCGGGTCGATTCTGGCTGGCTCGGTGACGGCGATCACGGGGCCGATTGGCTTTGCGGGGCTGATCGTGCCTCATGCCCTTCGCATGTTGATTGGGCCGGATCACCGGCTTCTGTTGCCAACGTCTTTTCTGCTGGGAGGAGCGTTTTTAGCTGTCTGCGACGCCATCGGACGAACCGTTTTTGCCCCGGCTGAATTGCCGGTGGGAGTCATTACGGCATTGCTCGGTGGCCCGTTTTTTCTCTGGGTGCTCACCTCACGGGCTACAATTAAGAATTGACGAACAAACTTGTCCTTGAAAACCTGAAGCACAGGCCCATCCGGACACTACTGGTAGTCTTTGCCATCGCCATTCAGGTGAATCTGATGCTCACGCTCGTCGGGATGAGCCATGGCATGCTGAACGATTTCCAGCGAAGAAGTCGTGGTGTCGGTGCCGACATTATCATTCGGCCTCCCAATACGAGTGTTCTTTCCATGAGCGCTCCATCGATGAAGGAGGCAATGGTGGGCTATCTGCTCGAGCAGCCGCATATCAGCGATGCCCTTGGGGTTACCGTTCACAATATGGAAGGTTTCCTCAATAGCGCGACTGGCATCGACATAAAGAAGTTCGATCAATTTAGCGGCGGCTTCACCTTCAAGTCGGGCGGCTCATGGAATACAAAAAACGATGTCATTGTCGATGAGTACTATGCTGCCCAGCGCAAGCTGAAAGTGGGCGGCCCTGTCACCATGATGAACCGCGACTGGAATGTTTCCGGCATTGTTGAGAGCGGCAAGATGAGTCGTATTTTTATGGATGTCGACGTCCTTCAGGATCTGACCGGCAATACTGGCAAGTACAGCCAGATCTACCTCAAAGTGGATGATGCAAAGAATGTGGATGCGATTGTCGATCAGATCAAAGCTCTGCCCGCTATGAAGGAATACCCGATCTATTCGATGCAGGCGTTTACTTCTCTGATCAGCATCGACAATGCTCCGGGCTTGCGGCCTTTCCTTAACGTAATTGTCGGCCTGGCGGTTGTGGTTGGATTCCTGGTTGTCTTTCTAAGTCTCTATACCGCAGTGCTTGAACGAACCCGCGAAATCGGAATTCTCAAGAGCCTTGGTGCTACTCCGAGCTTTGTGATTGGTCTTCTGTTTCGCGAAACGATCGCGCTGTCTATTGTTGGAAGCATGATGGGCGTTGGCTTGAGTTATGCGACACAATGGCTGATTGCGACTCTGATTCCCGCCAGCCTTCAGATGCAGATTGTCTATGAATGGTGGCCGATATCAATGGCTGTTGCAGTTTTTGCTTCATTGATAGGTGCCCTCTATCCTGGCTACAAGGCGGCACGTCAGGATGCTGTGGAGGCTCTCGCATATGAGTAAACCGCCCATCATCGAAATCCGTGATCTCAAGAAGAAATACCGTGTGGGCGAGGTAGATGTACACGCACTTCGCGGTGCCAATCTGAGTGTGGGTGATGGTGAGTTTCTCGCTATCGTCGGACACTCCGGCAGCGGCAAGTCCACGTTGTTCAATATTCTTGGCGGGCTGACGCCTGCCACCAGCGGCGACATTCATCTGGGGGGTCAGGATCTGCTTGCAATGACGGATCTGGACCGCACAAAAATGCGGCGCGGGACTGTTGGCTTTGTCTTCCAGAAGTACAACCTGTTGCCTACGCTTACGGCTCACGACAACATCGCGCTGGCTGAACAGCTTGCTGGAACGCACAATATGAACCAGCCCTGGTTTCAGGAAGTGCTTGCTTCGCTGGGGCTTGCGAATCGTATATTGCACAAGCCTCGAGCCCTGAGCGGTGGTGAACAACAGCGCGTCGCGATCGCCCGCGCCCTGGTCACTCAACCGAAAATTCTGCTTGCTGACGAGCCGACGGGAAATCTCGATACCGAGAATTCCATCGCCGTGCTTGAAATTATGCGCAGTATCAACAAGAAGTATGGGCAGACAATCCTGATGATCACGCACAATCCTGAGGCGGCCGATTTCGCCGATCGCAAGGTGCGGATGAAGGATGGCCGGGTGCTCGATGATGGCTTCGAGCCTATTTTTTAACGCTGATTTCCTTGAAGCTTACTTTTGAATTGGCATCGTGATTCTGGATGCCGATGTAGCCTGAATCGGTGCGTGGGCCGCGGACGGGTTCATACCAGGCCTTGCGCTCTGGCACGGGTTGGCCTTCGACGTACTCGTTGACTTTTTTACCATTGAGCATCACGATCGTTGTCTTGCCTTTGAGCAGGATCTCCATCGTGTTCCATTCCCCGGCAGGATTCTGCTTCCATTCACCACCCGCCTTCGATAGCGAATAGATCGCGCCGGTGCGGTGCCACTCGTCGCCACCGGAATCGATCTGTACTTCGTAGCCATTGTGGACGCCATACCAGGGGTCCTTGGGTTGCTCTGGCATGCGGATGTAGAGGCCGGAATTCGCGCGGGTGCCAGTGGTCTTGAAGACTACTTTG
>CAZZGS010000393.1:0-4890 GCA_964653845.1 uncultured Bryobacter sp. | reverse complement strand
TCCGGCACCGCGTTATTGACCTCTTGAACAGAGACGCTATCAATCACCGGTCCCCAGAACCCGGCACTATTGAGAGAAGCGAAAGCAATCGTACTTGTTGTGCTCACGGCATTAAATTGCAGGGTGTATTCGGTCCACACCATCGCGCGCTGTGGCGAGTTGGTCAAGTTGATGTCAAGAGCAATGCCATTGCCTACACTCGCTCGCATCGATCTTGCGCCCAGGCCGGAAACCGTGGGCGCTGCTGCGAAAAACCGCAGTAAATAAGTCGCCCCAATGGCGCTGCTAAAAGATTGCTGCAAGACACCGGTCCCCGACGAACCACCATCGAGGTTCAGATCCACAGCGCGCGTGCCGTTGTGCATCAGACCAAATTCGTTCGTGTTGTGCCAGTCCACGGCGACACCGAGCACAGTCCATCCCGTTAGATTCATCTGTCCCGCCGCAACACGAGTAAAGTTGGTACCTGTGAAGGTACCGGTTTCAAAGCTCCCATTTGTGATGAGGTTGGCTGAAGCAGTTGCGCAGCAAAGCAGCATCAAGCCTAAAGTTCTTTTCATATGACAACGCCTTTCAAGCATACAGACCCGCTAGCGCAGACAAGAGGCAAGCACCCAAAGGGTCACCAAGCAAAGTAGCGCCAACGAAAAGGTAAGCGGAGCCGCCTCTTAAATGAGGACAAAGTTTTCTGAAAAAAATGGGCGGATTTTGGGCCGATCCCATTGCGATTCATATTTCTTCGGGTGAACGGCAGAGCCTTTAGCACCTTTCTGGGCGACCGCGATAAGGACGCAGGATTTGCAGATGGGCGAATTTGCCAAGTTGAAGGCCCGAGAAAAGCGGCGGCAAGTTGGTTAAGCCTACGCTTGAGGCGAAGTTTGAAGGCAAGTTACGAGATCAAGATGGCGGTGAATGAAAACAAGACGTTGCAGACGCAGGTGGAGAAGTAGCTGAGCGGCATAAAACCTCACCAGAAGCCGCAACTGGATGTTGAGACGGGAGCGAGTGGCGATATCTGTGGAGGCTTCCGCAAAGGCAAGACCATGTACTTCGTGGAGAAGGCCTGCAAGGTATCGGACAAGCCATTCAAGACCTGGTTCTCCAACAATAACAACAAAGCGCTCTCAGGCTCTCAAGCTTTGGAAGACTACCGTGCCTGGGACTTCTAAGTTAGACGACAAATCAATCAGGCGTTAGGGCTGTCGTCAGCCCAGATATTTTGCGATACAAACGACCCAAAAGTAGGTCCAAAAACCTAAAGTAGCGAAACCTGCTCTAGTACTACTCGGTGCTGGTGGTCAGAGTGAGGGCCTGTTGGAGGCGTGCACCATTGAGTGTGATTGTAAGGGGAACATTGCCTTGGAGACCTAAAGGAACAATGATGTTGAACTGGAACAAACCAATGGCTCCCGGGGCCAGCCCCCCGAACTGGACTATGGCATCGGCGGTGCCCATGCGAATCGCCAAGCTGGGCAAGGAAGCGAGTGCGGATACCACTTGGCCAGAACTTTGAGCAGGACTGGTTGCTCCGAAACCAACGCCGTAGAGAGTGATAACATCTCCCGCCCGGGCAGGCCTGAAGTTGGCACCGGCAATCAAACCAGGGGCACCTACGAATGCACCGTCCTGATGTAAGGCTGCTGCATATTGAACATTGTTAACCAAGAAGACGGCAGGTGCGAGAATGCCTGGCGCACTGACCGCTGCGGTAACGGAGACCTCTTCACTGACTCCGTTGGAGTTGGTCACGGTAATTGTTGCGGGTCCGGCGGCGATAGCGTCCGGGACCTGCACATTGATCTGGTTTGGGCTTATGAAGGCGACAAAGGCAGGCCTATTGTTGATGCTGACGCGGACGCCATCAAGTTCCGTTGGAGCCTGAGGGCCGCGGAAGTCTGCATCATCCCAAGATCTGGTGGTGTTGGAAAGGTTGGACCCGTAGATTTCGATCCAGGAGCCAGATGAGATAGTGGGGTTTGCGCCGAAAGCTCCAGCGGTTACGACGCCGCCGGAAGCACGGATGGCGGGTCGATTTGGATTGACGTTCGGCGCGGAAGTCGCTGTGGCGCGAAAAGCAATGTTTGCGAGGCCGTCGATTTGAGCAGTAATCGTTACTGGACCGGGAGTGGGGCCGAGCGTTACGGCTACATTGACTTGTCCGTCTGGCCCAGTGATTGCGGAAGCTGGAACGGTGGCTCCTCCTGTTGCGGTAAAGGAGACACGCATGAATTCCACAGGGGCTGTGCCATTTAGGACACGGAGTACGAGGGGATTGGCGAGCCTGGTCGAAACAAGTGCAAACTGGTTGTCGCCGGAAACGATTTCGGCGTTGGTAACAACAATTGGAGTCAAGACCCTGATAGTAGCGTTTACTAACTCCGTGAAGTAAATGCTGCCCGCCGAATCAGTTGAAATCAAACTAGGTAAGCGAAGCGTAGCGGACAAAGCTGGGCCACCGTCGCCCGAATACCCTTGAAGTCCGAGGCCTGCAATACGGCGAATCTGACCCGTATTCAATTGTATTTGCCGGATAATTGTGGGCCCAAAAACTTCGGTAAGCGTGAGCAAGGTCCCGGCTCGATTCAGGGCGATTCTATAAGGCGAAATGGGGACTTGAAGCGCAACTCCTTCAACAGGAGAAGTAGTTGTGGGAATCCTACCAGAGCCCGCAACGGTTGAAATGATCCCGGCTGGGTTGACCTTTCGGATTGAGAAAAGATCGGCGACGTATAAATTTCCACCCTCGTCGAGCACCATATCCGTAGGATCGCTCAATCTTGCATCTGCAGCCTGGCCGTTGTCGCCGGAGAAGCCAGCAGTGCCATTACCGGCGAAGTTACGCCATACGGGTTGGGACAGCGTAAGGTCGGCGACCTGGATCCGGTAGGCGGCTTCTTGTAAAGAGAAGATCCGGTTACGGGGGGAATCGACGAGAATATAGCTCGTGTTAGGGGGAAGAGAGAAACTAGCACTCGAAATCGTTGTGCCGTCGATGATTCGCAATCTTTGATTGTCATTGACATAAATTTTTCCGCCGGCATCAATGGCAACACCAAGGATTGCAGTAAAAGTTGCAGAAGCAGGCGGGCCACCATCGCCTGTTGAGGTAGTTGAGATGGGAGCCCCGGCAATATTGGTGACGATTCCGTTTGGGGAGAGGCGGTGCAGGACCTTGTTGCCACGATCAACGATGAGGGAATCTCCGCCGGGGAGCCCTGGAATCAATCGTGGATCTCTGAGTTCAGCGTTAAGGGCGGAGACGCCACTGGCGATATTGGGAGGACGGCCAGCGATGGTTGAGATTATGTTGTTTTCCACTTTGCGGATGCGATCATTCCCGGAATCGCTTAGCAGCAAGGCACCAGTTCTGTCGACAGAAAGATTGAAAATCGCATTAAATCGCGCAGAGACGGCGGGCCCCCCATCGCCCGAGAAGCCGGGAGCAGCAAAGCCTCCCGTGGCAGCCGATCTGCCAGCGAAAGCTGATATCAGGCCCGAGGCGAGGTCCACAACGCGAACACGGTGCGCAAAAAAATCAGAAATATAGAGACGGTTACGGACAGAATCGAGGGAGATGGAAGCGATGAATCCGAACCTTGCGAGCAGAGCTGGCCCTCCGTCGCCGGAATTGCCTTCAAAACCATCTCCGGTAATTGTCACGACATTGCCCCCAGGTGTGAACCTGCGTACCCGGCGATATCCAGCCTCCCCAACAAAGATGCTGCCGTCTGGATGGACTGCAAGTGCAGAAGGAAAAACTATGGTAGAACCGGAGGCTGAACCGTTGTCTGGCGAAAAAGAGTCCGAACCCGTCCCCAAAATAGTTTCTACAATGCCTGAGGGCGCAATGCGGCGCACTCTGTTGTTGCTCCGGTCGGCAAACAGCAGTAGGCCTTGGCGGTCAAACACAATATCACCAGGTCTATTTATGTTTGTGCTCAGAGCTGGCCGGCCATCTCCATTGAAGCCGCAGGTGCCCGTTCCAGCTACGTGACGCACAATCCCCCCGTTGTCAATTTTTGAGATCCGGCAGGCAGTTCTATCCACGAAGTGAAGCTCCCCGGCAGGAGATAATTTAATACTGATAACACCATTAATAAAATTGATATTGGCGGGCAATCCGTCGATCGCCGCTCTCGGAAATCCAACGCCAGCGATGGTGGAAAGTCGGCCCTGATCGTTTACGTAACGAATTCTTGATTCATCAACTTCGAAAAAATAAAAGCCTCCCTTGTCATCAGCCAATACGGATGTGGGTTGCAACGCCAGCGCAGTTGAGGCAAGGGCACCATCTCCGGTATTTCTGGATCCAGCTATCGTATTGATCCGATAGGACTGAGCAGAAAGCGGCGAAGGAAGCAGTAAAAATATCGTGAGAACCGTCATTGCTCCGCAAAGCAACGGCAATCCAAAAGCTCGTCCCATTCCACACCGCCTTTCAAATAGCGAAAGCACCAAGCAAAGAAGCGCCACCGAAAATGTAAGCGGAGCCGCCCCTCAAATGAGGACAAACTTTTCACAGGAAGCAAAAGAATTTGGGGTCACATTTTTTGCGGGCGAAGAGAAACCAAGACTCATTGTGATGAGGCTTGGGCCGGAACAGCATCAACGCAGTGGGTTGAATGCGCGACTTTATTGTGCGCGGGGTGAGAGCGAGAACAGAATAAAGATTCAGATGAAGCTATCCGCCTACCGAATGAGCACGGAGAGCATTTCGTGGCTAAGTTGTAGGGGTCCTTTAGCAGTTGCTGGGCTAGGTCGGATTGGGGAGTTGGAAAAGCGTCGACCGGTCTGATCGGACTTGGGATTACTGGAGTTGCTCTGCGCGGGAGGCGTAAGTCTTAGTAATACTTTTCGAGGACTGGTTTGAGGAAGCGACCGGTGTGGGAT
>CAZZGS010000392.1:0-4896 GCA_964653845.1 uncultured Bryobacter sp. | reverse complement strand
GGATGCAGATATGTCGATTTATGAGATACGAAGCTTCACAGAACAAGTAGACCAGCTCTTGTCGACAGAGCGAATGGTGTCGTTTCTTGCTTCGGCTTTTGGACTGATCGCGACGATTCTTGCCTCGATTGGTCTTTATGGTGTGCTTTCAATGGCAGTGGCGCGATGGCTGAAGGAGATCGGGATTCGGATTGCGCTGGGGGCGGAATCGGCTTCGGTGATTCGGCTGGTGCTGGGAGAAATCGCAATGCCGATCCTTGGAGGAATGGTGGTTGGAGTGCTGGCGGCGTGGATCCTCGCTTGTCGAGCCACTCGCGTGAACCCCCTTGATGTTCTACGCTACGACTAGATGAATGAAAAGATTTACGGCGAACTCGCCGCCTGGTGGCCATTGCTATCGAGCCCCGACGATTACGAAGAAGAGGCTGATTTTTTTCTCAAGAACTTTGGCGGGAAAGAAGGCTCAACGATGCTGGAGTTGGGCTGTGGCGGGGGCAATATCGCTTCCTGGCTGAAGGAAGAGTATGAGATGACGCTGGTGGATCTCTCGCCAGCTATGCTGGCGGTGAGCCAGGAGCTGAACCCCGACTGTACCCATATCGAAGGCGATATGCGGAGCATTCGGCTAAATCAGATTTTTGATCGAGTCTTTGTACATGATGCGATCAATTACATGACCAGCGAAGAGGACTTAAAGGCCGTGTTCATGACTGCGTCGGTGCACCTTGCTACTGGTGGGCGGGCGATCTTTGTGCCTGACTATGTGAGCGAGACGTTTTTTGAATCGTCAGATCACGGAGGGCACGATGGCGAGGGGCGGAGTATGAGGTATCTGGAGTGGGCGTTTGACCCGGACCCGGCCGACAGCACCTATACGGTTGATTACGCGTATGTGCTGCGTGAGGGCGATGGAGTGCCTACGCTGGTGCATGACCGTCATATTGAGGGGCTCTTCCCGAAGGCGACCTGGCTGGGACTACTTAAGGAATGTGGGTTCAGTACGCAGTACATTCCGTTCAATCACTCCGAGCTGGCTCCGGATTCTTACGGTATATTTCGGGCGATGAAGCGCTGATTCAAGGACGCAATGTTAACCTGAAATCACCCCAAAATGTGGATTGTAAAGCTGGCCCTGAGCCGTCCATACACCTTCGCGGTGATGGCGATGCTGATCATGATTTTGGGTGGCGTTTCGATCGTTTCGATGCCTACGGATATCTTTCCTAACATCGACATTCCGGTAGTGAGCGTCATCTGGAATTACAACGGAATGTCGCCCGACGACATGGAAAAGCGCGTGCTTACTTCGTTTGAGCGCGCCACCACCACCACGGTCAACGATATTGAACACATCGAGAGCCAGTCGATGGCCAGCTACGGTGTCGTTCGAATCTTCTTTCATCCCGGAGTGAAAGTCGAGCTGGCCGTGGCGCAGCTTGGAGCCATCGCAAACACAATCACTCGAGTGCTTCCACCGGGGATTTTCCCGCCTTTCGTAATTCGATATAACGCTGCTACCGTACCTATTCTGCAGCTTGCTCTTTCGAGCACTTCGCTGAGCGAGCAGGCGATCTACGATCTTGCGAATTCACAGATCCGTATTGGCCTTGCCAATGTGCAAGGCGCTTCGTTGCCGCTGCCCTATGGAGGGCGTGTGCGGCAGATCATGGTGGATCTTGATACTGAGGCGATGCAGGCGCGACGGCTGTCGGCCGTAGATGTCTCATCGGCATTGAGTGCGCAGAATCTTGTATTGCCCTCGGGCACCGCCAAGATTGGGCCTAGCGAATATAACGTCCGGCTGAATGCGAGCCCCGAGACGGTAGCTGAGATTAACCGTCTGCCGATTAAAGAAGTCAACGGAGCGATGGTTTACATGAAGGACGTCGCGCAGGTGCGTGACGGCTTTGCGATTCAAGCAAATGTTGTGCGGCAGAATGGGACTCGCGGGGCTTTGCTTACGGTGTTGAAGAATGGAAACGCTTCTACTCTCGACATCATTGCTAAGGTGCAGAAGGAATTGGACCGGCTGGAGGGAGTGATCCCGAAAGAACTTAAGATTCGCCGCATGTTCGATCAGAGCGTTTTTGTGCGGGCTTCGATTGATGGGCTGGTGAAGGAAGGGATCATTGCGGCGATCCTGACGGGCTTGATGATTCTGCTCTTTTTGGGATCGTGGCGCTCCACACTGATCGTGTGCGTGTCGATTCCGCTCTCGATCTTTGTTTCGATTTCGATTTTGTATCTGTTTGGACACACGATCAATGTGATGACTCTTGGGGGGCTGGCGCTGGCGGTTGGCATTCTTGTTGACGATGCGACGGTTGAGATCGAGAATATCCACCGCAACCGGCATATGGGGAAGCCTTTGATTCGCGCCATTCTGGACGGAGCGCAACAGATCGCAGTGCCGACCTTTGTTTCTACGCTATCGATCTGTATTGTTTTTGTGCCGGTGATTTTTCTAACCGGGACGGCGAAGTTTCTGTTTACTCCGCTTGCGTTGGCCGTTGTGTTTGCGATGATGGCGAGCTACATGTTGAGCCGTACGATTGTGCCAACGATGTCGAACTGGCTGCTGGCCGGAGACAAAGAGAGTGGTGTGATCTGGCGCGTGCATGAGAGGTTCAATTCGGTTTTCAACAAGGTTAAACACTCCTACACGGAGGCGCTGAACTGGTGTCTGTCGAACCGGGCGATTGTCTTTGCCTGCTTCTTTCTGTTTGTCGGTTTTTCGGGATGGCTTGCCACGAAAGTAGGTGAGGACTTCTTCCCCGAAGTGGATGCAGGGCAGTTTAGGCTGCATGTTCGTGCGCCTGCCGGGGCTCGCATCGAGGAGACCGAAGCGTTGTTTGCACAGGTGGAGCAGGTGATCCGGCAGATTGTGCCTGCCAAAGAATTGGATAGCATTCTCGATAACATCGGGCTGCCGGTTGTTGGCGTAAATCTCGCTTATACGGATGGTGCGACGATTGGCCGTTTTGATGGCGAGATTCTGGTGAGCTTGAAAGACCGCGAAGTGCCGACCAAGGAATACGTGCAGCGGTTGCGCCGAAAGCTGGTGGATACGTTCCCGGATGCGGAGTTTTTCTTTCAGCCGGCCAACATCATCAATCAGATTCTGAACTTTGGGAAGCCGGCACCTTTCGATATTCAGATTGTATCTCGCAATCGCGTGGTGGGCATCAAGCTGGCACGGGAGATCGAGAACCGGGTGAAGCGGATCCCAGGGGCTGTGGACGTGCATATGCATCAGGTGCCTAATTATCCTGATCTATCAGTGAACGTGGACCGAGCGAAGGCTGATGTACTAGGGCTTACGCAGCGTGATGTGGCCAACAGTTTGCTTGTTAGTTTGAGTTCGAATAGTCAGACGCAGCCGAGTTATTGGCTTGACCCGGCCAATGGTGTGAGCTATCCGGTGAACGTGCAGACGCCGCAGAGCCGGATCAAGAATCTGGAAGATATCACGCATACGCCGATTACGCCTCCTGGCGGCGGCAATGCGAGTTTGCTGGCAAATCTGGCTGAGGTGAGGCGGTCTACCTCGATGGCTGTGGTGAATCACTACAATATTCAACCTACGTTTAACGTCTTTGCCAATGTTGAGAATACGGATCTTGGATCGGTGCAGAAGAAGGTAAATGCGATTCTGGCCGAGATGCGGCCGAAGCTGCCAAAGGGTGTGACGATTGATCTTCGCGGTCAGGTGGAGACGATGAATTCGTCGTTTGTGAGGCTGGGGCTAGGAATGCTTTTTGCGATCCTGCTTGTGTATATGTTGATGGTAGTCAACTTTCAGAGCTGGCTGGATCCGTTTATTATTCTCACTGCGCTGCCGGGGAGTCTGGGTGGGATCGTCTGGATTCTCTATGCGACGCAGACGACGTTTAATGTTCCGAGTCTGATGGGCGCGATTATGAGTATCGGAGTGGGCGTGGCGAATTCGATTCTGTTGGTTACTTTTGCCAACGACCTTCGCCCGATGGGCCACACCTCACGCGAGGCTGCCCTTGAGGCTGGGTCTACAAGGCTTCGCCCTGTGGTGATGACTGCGGCGGCAATGATCATCGGGATGCTGCCGATGTCGCTTGGATTTGGAGAAGGTGGAGAACAGAATGCCCCCCTCGGCCGGGCCGTGATCGGGGGCTTGATTGTCGCTACGGTGGCCACGTTGTTCATCGTTCCGCTGGTGTATAGCAGTCTGCGAAAGACAGCGCCGGCGTTTTACGAAACAGAGGACACACAATGATTCGGGCACTGAGCATCCTGCTACTTTTGGGCCTGCTGGCTGGGGCAGTATTTTATGTTGGATGGGCACCGCGGAATGCGCGGATTCAGATGATCGAGGCCGAGGCGAAATCCAATGCCGAGGAGCGGTTGGCTGTTACGACGACGAAGGTGAAGATGTCGAAGCCGGTGCGCGAGATCATGCTGCCTGGCAATGTCGGTGCCATCGGTGAGACGCCGATTTATGCTCGCGCGGAAGGCTACATCATTGCTCGTAAGGTGGATATCGGGGATGTAGTGAAGAAGGGCGATCTGCTGGTTGAGATTGATTCGCCGGAACTGGATCAACAATTGCGCACGGCTAAGGCGCGGCTGGAACAATTGCGGGCTGCGGCATCGCAGGTGAAGGCGGCGATCGATCAGGCCAAGGCTACGGCGAAGCTGGCCGAGGTGAATTATGGACGCTCGAAGCAGTTGATTGAGGTAGGGATTGTTGCCAAGGTTGACCTTGATGAAAAGACTGCGGTGTTTGATGCGCGCAAGGCCGATGTGAGGGCGCAGGAGGCGAATCTGCTGGCCGCGGATGAAGCCATCAAGGCACAGACGGCTGAGGTGGCGCGAGTTACGCAGCTTTTTGACTTCAAACGGGTGACTGCGCCCTGGGAC
>CAZZGS010000391.1:0-4901 GCA_964653845.1 uncultured Bryobacter sp. | reverse complement strand
TGGTGACTCTCGGTCTGCTCGTATTCGCGAGTGGTTGTGAAAAATTGAAGGCGCGGGATGCCCTGAACAAGGGTGTTGCCGCATACAAGGCGACCAAATACGAAGAGGCCGCCCGGAAGTTCAGAGAAGCGATCGATGCCGATCCAACGTTCGAAGTTGCTCGTTTGTATTTGGCCACTTCTTACATGAGCCAATGGATCCCTGGTGCCGATTCTCCCGAGAACAAGGCGATGGCCAAAAATGCCGAAGACGAATTCCAAAAGGTTCTTTCCGTCGATCCCAAAAACAAGCTGGCCACCGAGTCTATCGCTTCCATGCGCTATAACCAGGCCAACGCCTTCACCTCTCTTGAGGACAAGCTGCGCGTGATGGATGATGCCAAAGTTTGGTACGGCAAACTCGTTGAGATCGATCCTGCAAACTCCAAAGCATATTACAGTCTCGGCGTTATATCTTGGTCCAAATGGTATCCAAAGTACAAAGCCGCGCGTGAGAACGCCAAAATGAAGCAGGAAGATCCAGGACCGATCAAGGACAAGAAGATCCGTGAAGAATTGAAGGCTGGCCACGCTGCTCTTGTTGAAGAGGGCATCGGTCATCTCAGCAAGGCAGTGGAAATCGACAAAAACTACGCTGACGCCATGGCTTATCTAAATCTTCTGATTCGTGAACGTGCCGATTTGGCCGACAATGCCGAAGACTATAAGAAAGACATTGCCACAGCTGATAACTGGGTCGCCAAGGCTCTCGAAGCGAAAAAGATCATAGCGATCGAACTTGAAAAAGCGAGCAAGGGCATGAAGAAGAATTAGTTGTTTGCATCACAGGAAGTTCTGGTGGCGGGTCCCTCGTGGGCCCGCCACTTTGTTTTTATTGACCAATCCGCATCGAAGGCGAAATAATTGATTCAGGGTCCCCCTCCTTTGTTTTGAATCCATGGAATCTAAACTCAGTCCCGGCGATATTCGTGTGTCCCCTCCTGTGACGCCCGATGACGATCTCCACAAGATTGAACATCGTTATGCCCATTTGGAGAAATCCTTCTCCGCCAACCGCCCTAAAGAAGACATTGCCAATCTCCGTGCCGCCTTTGAATTCTCCAGAGACCAACACATAGGCCAAGCCCGCAAGAGTGGTGAGCCCTACATCATCCATCCCATCGCCGTCGCCCAAATCCTCGTCGACATGCACATGGATCTGGTTTGCGTCGAAACCGCTCTCCTGCACGACGTAGTAGAAGATACCGGCATCACGATTGAAGATATCCGCAAGCGCTTCGGCCCTGAAGTCGCCGTTTGCGTCGATGGCGTCACTAAGCTCGGCAAAATTCAGCTCTACTCCCGGGAAGAACAACAGGCTGAAAGCGTTCGCAAGATGCTATTGGCCATGGTTGGCGACATACGCGTCATCCTCGTCAAACTCAGCGACCGGCTCCACAACCTCCGCACCATCGGTAGCCTCTCCCGTGAGAAGCAAACCCGCATCGGCCAGGAAACCCTCGATATCTACTCACCCATCGCCCACCGCCTCGGCATGGGTAAAGTCAGGGCCGAACTCGAAGACCTCGCCTTTGCCGCCATCGATCCAGAAGCCCACGCCGACATCTGCGGCCAGATCGAGCACAAGCGCAAAGCTTCGCAGGAATTCCTTGAACGCATCCAGAAGAGCGTCGAACAAAAGCTCGCCCGCGAAGGCATCCCGGCGCGCGTCGAAGGCCGCGTTAAGCGACCCTATTCGGTCTACCTCAAACTCAAGAAGCAAAAGATTCCCATTGAGCAGGTTTACGACCTTCTCGCATTGAGAATCATCACCGACTCTCTCAAGAATTGCTACGCCGCCCTCGGCGTCATCCACAACGAGTGGCCTCCCATCCCCGGCCGCATCAAAGACTTCATCGCCATGCCCCGCCAGAATGGCTACCAGAGTCTGCACACCAGCGTCATGGGCCCCGGTGGTCAGGCTTTTGAAGTCCAGATCCGCAACGAAGAAATGCACCGCCTTGCAGAAGAAGGCGTTGCCGCCCACTGGAAGTACAAAGAAGGCCGTCGGGGCAAGAGCACCGAAGAACAATACGTCAACTGGATGCGGCAGCTCGTCGAGTGGCAGCAGGAAATGCGCGACCCCGGCGAATTCATGTCCACCCTCAAGGTGGATCTTTATTCCGATGAAGTCTACGTCTTCACGCCCAAGGGCAAGGTGGTCGTGCTCCCCCGCGAATCGACACCCGTCGACTTCGCCTACGCCATTCACAGCGATGTAGGCAACGCCTGCGTCGGCTCAAAGGTCAACAACCGCATCGTCCCACTCAAGTACTCACTCAAGAATGGCGATGTCGTCGAAGTCCTCACTCAGCCCGGCCACATGCCCAGCAAAGACTGGCTCGGCTTCGTAAGAACCTCCAAAGCACGGAACAAAATCAAGCAGATCATCAATGCCACTGAGCGGTCAAAGGCAATTGAAATAGGCGAGAAGTACTTCGAAAAAGAAGCGCGCCGCCTCTCGGTCTCGATCTCTAAAATCGACGAAGCCATCCTCGCGCAGGTACTCGAAGATTACGGTGTCGGAAAACTCGAAGACCTCTTCGCCAACCTCGGCTACGGAAAGATCGAAGCCCGCCCCATTCTCATGCGTCTCTCTCCAGAGCGCGCGGCACTGGAAGAGGCGAAGGCGAGCGAGGCGACCCCTCCCCCCGCCACTCAAGCCACCCTCGACAAAGACGCAAAAAACCTCGCTCTCCGCGTCAAGGGCCTCAATGATGTGATGATCTACCGTGCCCCTTGCTGCAACCCAATTCCGGGTGAAGCCATCGTCGGCTACATCACACGTGGCAAAGGCGTCGCCGTACACAGTCTGAGCTGCAGCAATGTCCAAAATCTGATGTACGAGGTGGAGCGCAAGATTGATGTCGAGTGGGCCAAGTCGGGGGTCGAAAGCTTCGACGTCCAGATCTCGATTAGCACCGACGACCGCCCGGGCATGCTCGCGCAGTTCACGCAGGTTCTCTTCAGTGAGAACTCAAACATCCGCACTCTCGAAGCTCGCGGAGACGACGAGCGAGGTGACGAAGGCGCAGTGGTTGATATGAAAATCGAGGTACGCGACAAGCGTCAACTCGAAAAGATCCTAAGTGCTTTGCGGCGCATCCCAGGGGTGAGAGACATCGAACGGAAATCATGAATTTACAGGAACCAGAACACATTGCCATCTCAAAGTCGAAGGGTATTGAAATCGACTGGAAAGACGGTCTTCACAGCAGCTTCAGCCTCGCGTTTCTTCGCGATAACTGCCCTTGTGCCGTCTGCACCGGGGCTCACGGCACTGAGCCGCAAAAAACCAACTATCAGGCGCCAAGCCCCTTCCAGATGTACAAGCCCGCAATCAAGATGCTCAACTGCGAAGCCATCGGAAAATACGCCATACAAATCAACTGGAATGACGGTCATTCCAGTGGGATCTATAGCTTTGAATATTTAAGGAAGTTGACTACAGAAGGCGGAAGTTAACTTCTACCGTTGCCTGTACAGGCACTGCTCCGCCATCTTTGAGGCCAGGCTTGAAGCGCCATTTCATGACAGCTTCAATAGCTTTCTCGTCCAGTCCAAGGCCCAGTGGCCGAATCACGCGGATGTCGCGAGCTTTACCCGAAGGGTCGACGATGATCGACAACACTACTGTCCCCTGAAACTTAGCTTTGCGTGCTTCTTCAGAATATTCTGGCTCTACCTTGAACAACACCGAAGGTGCCGATACTCCACCGCCAACCCGAAATGCACCGCCGCCAGTTCCACCGCCAGAGCCCGGCCCATAGCCAGCTCCACTGCCGGGACCAACACCACCACCCTTGCCGCTGCCAAAACCACCAGAGCCAGGGCCCTGCGAAGGAGCGCTCAATCCAGAAAGTGGATCGCCCAACATTGGCAAATTCACCTTCGGCAGCGTATCCTGTTGGGCAATAATCGTCGGTTCCATCACCAGCTTCGGCTGTTCAATCTTTTGCAACTGAGGAGGAACAAACTGCTTCGGCGCCACCTTGGGTAACTTTCCTTTGCTTGGAGGGGTAACATCACGAGCGCCACCACCACCACCCCCCGCCATCGTCTGCTTCTTCGGAGCGGCCTTCGGAATATATTCGCTCAGCGGTGCTGCCAGCGGAGTGTACTCCTTGACAATATTTTGTACTTCTTTGCTCGTCGACAAGAAAATCAACAGGGCAATAAGAATCCCGTGCACTGCCATCGAACCGATCGCACTCTTGGACTCGCTCCCCGCAGTCTGCCCCCAGATGTCTTTAACGGGAATCGGTTTTGAAGTCACTTCCAATGGAGGAAGCTTCGTTGGACTGATCGTTTCCTTAATGCCTTGCCACAAAGAGACAAAGACATTCTTCTCTTTAATACCCGAACGAGTGCTTGCCGGGTGGTCCCCTGGGCTTGAGACCGGTTTTTGGTTTTCCGTGCTGATCACGATTTCTTCTGCCCGTTCTAGTGTCGATAAACTCAAGTTTTTCATTCCTCTGCCTTCTTCATCGACTCTGCGCTACTCTTGGGACGCTTGCAGAGTCTGTATGGTTGCAGACTGAGATATGAAAATTGGAATATCCGGTGACTTTGCTCTAATCGTATCACGCCAGTCTAATATTGAATACGAGTTGGAATCAGACTTTGGATTTGCCGGTAGGCCCCCTCCATCGATTCCGGATACTTGTACAATTCAAGCGTGAGCGGCTGTTCTTGCCTATCTATTAGACGCAAAAAAAAGCTTCGAGTTTGAGAAGTTTGAGGCCCAACGAAAAATTCCTCACTGTGATCCCGAATCGTCAGGCTGCAAGAGACGGAATTGAGCAACGTATTCCGAATCGTTACCTCAACTTCCAATAAGGATTTGCGCACATCCAGTTTTGC
>CAZZGS010000390.1:0-4909 GCA_964653845.1 uncultured Bryobacter sp. | reverse complement strand
GCTCACCTTCAAAAGCCGCAACTCCGGCATATCCACAGCCTCCGCCCCTTCGATAAAGATCGGGCCCCTCAGAATATGTCCGCGCATTGGCATCTCCGCCGCAATCGACACCCGCGCCGCTTCAATTTGATCCGCTGGCACGCCCCCATGGATCCAAGGCTAGGGGGGCTCCAATCCCCAGCGCCACAAGCTCCACCGCATCATTCGGCTCGATCCACACCGAACATCAGCATCGAGAATCGAAGATCCAAACAATCTAACCTTAAGCAATGCGCCTCGCCTGGTTAACCGACCTCCACCTCAACTTCGTCAACCACCGCACCCGCCAAGCCCTTTACACTTCCATCAAAGAAGCCAATCCCGAGGCGACACTCGTCACCGGCGACTGGGCCGAAGCCGACTCCCTCCTCGCACTCCTCACCGAATGGCAAACCGAGCTCAACATTCCCACTTACTTTGTCTTAGGCAACCATGACTTCTACCACGGCAACTTTGCAACCACCCGCAACCAACTAACAACTCTCCCGCCCAACCTCCAATATTTGACTACCTCCTCAGTCATCTACTTAGACAAATCAACCGCCCTGATCGGTCACGACTCCTGGGCCGACGCCCGCTGCGGTAACTTCTTCCTTTCCCCCATCCGCCTCAACGATCACGTCCTAATCGCCGACCTCTGCAACCGCCCGCCCAAACTCCTCTTCAAAAAGCTCAACGAACTCGGCGACCAAGCCGCATCAACCCTCGAGCAAAAACTGAACCAGGCTCTAACCACTCACCAACATGTCATCCTCGCCACCCACGTTCCCCCGTACCGCGAAGCCTGCTGGCACCAGGGCCGAATCTCTGACGACGATTGGCTCCCCCACTTCGCCTCCAAAGCGGTTGGCGAAAAACTCACCCCGATCATGCAACAACACCCTGACCAGACCCTCACCATCTACTGCGGCCACACCCACAGCTCCGGCACAGCGCACATCCTCCCCAACCTCACCGTCCATACCGGGCAAGCCACTTACGGCCAACCCGCCATTCAGCAAATCCTCGAATAACGATTCGATCACCACCCAAATGGAAACCAGCTAACCGCAATCGCCAGCGGCACGCGAATCCCCGCCAGCATCCAGGACACCTTCTTGTCGACACTCTTAGGCCTCGGCATCTCCATTTGCAACACCTGAATTCCGCCCAGCCTCTCAGCAATCCTCTCGGCCGCCCACTTCGCCTTCTCCTCCTGCGGCATCTCTTGAAACGCCACCCACAACTTCCCATTCGTTCGCTTCACACCCACTGAATAAAGCGGCCGCGAACCCGCATCCTTCCTCCCCCTCCTGATCGACCCATACACAACCGCGCTCAACTCTTCCCTCTTCGAGTTCCTTCCCGCCTTCACCGGCAACGGCACGTGCTTCCAGGCAATACCTTTATGCGACACCTGCTGGTCAATCACGATCGCCGCCTCACGATACACCGGTCCATATAGCCCCTCAACCCCACCGCTAGCCTTCAGCTTGAGATAAATCGCCGAAATCTTCTGGGACCCCTTCTCAACAACAGGCCCATCCCGATACTCCTTCGGCCGGTAAGCATCATAAGCATGCAGCGGCTACACCTGATACTGCCCGTTCACCCCACGTTCAGCCTCCCGTGTCCCCTGGTACTCCCACAACTTCTATGCCTCAATCCGGCATTTCGATTCCTGAGCCTGCAACGAAAATCCACCAGCAAGCAAACCAGCCGCGGTACGTCGTTTCGTGCCGGCAATTCTATCAACGACGCTGGCCCATCTCCTCAGCACTCAACACCGGAGCGGCAAGCGTGATCGCAAGCCCCAGAATCGTAATCGCACCCGCCACCCAGAACGTAGTCTCGATCGCCCCGGCCATCCCCACCTTCCCCACCTGCCAGTTCAAGAAAGCACCCATCACACCCACTCCCACACTCCCACCGATACTGCGCGCAAATTGAATCGTCGCCGTCGCCGAACCCATTGATTGCCGCTCCACCGTCATCTGAACGGCGATCAACAGTGCCGGCACCGTCATCCCAAAGCCTGTTCCCATACAAAGCATGCTCCCAATCAGCAGCATCTTCCCGGAATCCACATGCAATTGCGACAACATCGCACTACCCAACACCACCATCACCATGCCCCAGATCGCTGGATTGCGATAGCCAATCCGCAACATCACCCGCGCACAAACGGCACTGGAAACTACCCAGGCCAGCAGCAGTGGCGTCAGCGTCGCCCCAGCCTCGGTCGCACTCTTCTTCTGCACTTCCTGAACAAAAAGTGGCACATAAGCCGTCACTCCGCTCAACACCCACCCAATCGCGAGCGAATGCAAAATCGTAACCGTAAACAATCGCCAGCGAAACAACGCCATCGGCAACACCGGATCCGGGCTCGACTTCTCCACTCGCCACAGCCAATACCCAAACACTCCAGACAGAGCAATCAAAGCCCAGCCATACCAAACCGTCACATCAATCAGTCCCAGCAGAAGCGACACCGCCGCCAGTGTCACCAGAATCGCCCCCGGATAATCGATATAGGGCTTGCCTTTAGTCAACAGATGACGATCCTCCCGCCAATGCCAGACAAACCAGGCAGACAGGATTCCGAAAGGAATATTGATATAGAACACGCTAGGCCATCCCACCCGGTCCACTAAAAACCCGCCCAGTAATGGCCCGGATATACTTGAAATCCCCCAAACTCCGCTGAACAAAGCCTGCACCCGCGCCCGTTCCTCAAAGCTGAACATATCCCCAATCATCACCAGCGCCAGCGGCAGCAGACCAGCCGCCCCCAGCCCTTGCAATCCACGAAACACAATCAACCAGATCATGCTCGGCGCAATCGAACATAGCAAACTGGCAACCAAAAAGAGCGCCATCGCCCACGCATAAACCACCCTGCGCCCCAGAATGTCACTCAGCTTTCCCGCAACCGGAATGCCGGCACTCGAAGCCAGCACATAGATTGAAAACGACCACCCATAAATGCTCAGGCCACCCATCTCGCCAACGATCGTCGGCATGGCCGTAGCCACAACCGTCGACTCCATCGATCCCATGAACGACCCAATCATTAACCCAAGAGTCACCACCTTGCGCGGAGACCCAAATAAAGCCTGGAATGGATTCAAACTACTAGGTTAGCCCGGCTCATGGCTAAAATACCAATCCAGCAAAGGCAAGCAGAGATCCGATGGAAGCTGCAAAAACCAATTTTCCCCTGCGGCAGTAGTACTCTCGCGCAACCCAAATCGCAATTCCAGCAACCAGTAACTCCACTAGCAACACAATCATCGTTGCAGACTGAGCGAGCCGGATCGCTGTAAACAATGCCACCACTCCAAAAGCAGCGAGAATCCCCGACAACTTCGAACGACGCGTCCAAAACCCCAACGCCTGCACCGCAAACTGGATCGTAAAGGGAAAAAACAAGCGACGGTCCTCGGTCAATACAAAGGCCATCAACCAAACCAAACTGATCCAACTCGTAGCAGCCAATTCCAGCGGCTCTTTGACAAACGGCACCACGCAAAGCATCGAAACAATTGCCACCAAAAACCATGCCCATCCGCCCAGCAAGTAGCCAAGAGACGAAATAGAAACCGCAGTCAAAACTGCCATGGCTGGGACTTGTTTGAACAACATACCACCACCGGAAAAATAGCCGCCAATGTGAAGAATCAAAAGGGGATAGGAAGTGTTAAATGGTCGGGCCGGCGAGATTCGAACTCGCGGCCTCTTGCACCCCAAGCAAGCGCGCTACCAGGCTGCGCTACGGCCCGAACAAACAACCTTTTCACTATAGCTCACTTCTTCTGAGCTGCGGTTAATTTCCTTATCAATTCAATCGTCGGTTTCGGTGCTTCAAACTCAGCTTCTTCCAGCGGCGTCCGTCCAAAGCGGTCCTTCACTTTCAAATCCGCACCCTTGGTCACCAGATACTCAATCACATCGTTCAACCCAAACCGGATCGCCGCATGCAGCGCCCCGCCATCCCCCTTGCGAGTTTCATTCACATCCACTCCGGCCTCCACCAAGTACTGAATCGGTGCCAGCTTCCGCGCAAACGTCGCCAGCACCAGCGCATTGACCCCGTCCGGATTCTTCTCCTTCGCACTAGACCCCAACCCAACCAGAGTTTTCATCATCTCGATATTCCCGGTTTGAGCCGCAGTCAGAAACGGCGTCAACCCTCCGATCCGGAAAAACCCTCCCCGGCCGGAAGCCACCGCCGTCTGAGCCTTCAGATCCGCTCCGCGAGACACCAGTTCCTTCACCAGCGCCACCTTGCCCTGCTGCACCGCCTCATGCAGCGGAGTACTTCCGTTCTTGTCACGCCCATTCACATCTACCCCGTAATTCAGCATCAACATAGCAACACTCTCATGCCCTCGGCTCAGCGCAATCAAAAATGGAGTCGCCCCGTCCGGGCTCACACTCTTCGTTTCGGCCCCTCCGGCAATGAGCGCCTTCACGGTGTCAACATTTCCACCCTGCGCCGCAAACAACAACGCGTTGTAGCCCTTCTTCGAGATCGGACTAATCGGCGCACCCTTCTCAATCAACATCTTCACAATCTCAAGGTTCCCCTCAGCCGCAGCCCACATCAGTGCCGTCTGCCCAGACCGCGTCTCCATCACATCTGCCTTAGCTCCAGCCTCAAGCAGCCGCTTCACCATCGGCGCGCTCTTCGAATTCACCGCCCCCATCAGCGGCGTCTCCCCATTCCACCGGGTCGAATTCGGGTTCGCCTTCGCATCCAGCAGGATGTTGACAATGCCAACATTGCCTAACCCACAAGCAATCCCCAGCGGAGTCTCCCCATTCTCATCCGCAGCGTTCACATTAGCCCCCACCCCAATCAATGCCGTCACGATCTCTTTATCCT
>CAZZGS010000389.1:0-4929 GCA_964653845.1 uncultured Bryobacter sp. | reverse complement strand
CGTCGCCATTACCTGGCAGACGGTCTCGCTTCTTGCGCACAAGCCAGCGCAAATCATAAGTCTCGATACTTCGGCAGAATGGGCAATTCAGGCTAGCGGGTTTTGTCGTCTGCGATTCAACAAAAAACTGCCGTTCATCAATAGACACTATAAGTATTTTTGCAGTTGTTGGCGGTATTTGGTGTATCCCCAGGAGGCGGAGATCAAAAGAAGTCCGAGAATAATGAAGCTGAAGATTCGCGGCAAGGTATCCAGTTCATTCAAATCATAGACGAAAACCTTCAAAATGCTGAATAAAAACAGCGCAATGCCACCCAAGCGGATGGGCCGGCGGGCCAAATAGAGGCCTGCGGCAATGGCAAGGATCGCCTCGAAGGCCAAAACAATTGTTCCCATCGTTTTCGGAATTGTCACCAGAGTGACCACCGCAACTCCCACAAGTGCGGCCCAACTCGGCCAGGGAGTTGTAGTAAACCAGCGGCCAGCGGCGAAGAGGCATAATATCAAAACGAGTGTTTGCGGAAGAGCAAGATGGATTCTTAGAGGGGCTTCACCGATCAGTTTGGTCTCAGGGAATGTGATCAAGGTGACCAGAGTAATGAGCGCAAGCACTCCTTCGGCGCTCAGTGTGAGTGCGGCGGTTGGTGCCATAGCGTTGCGGATCAAACCCACCATCGCGACTGCCAGGACAAGCATCAGAAGCAGTAGCGGGTCAGATTCAGCGAATCTCGCTATCACCCAGACGGCTGCACACAGCAGCGTCATGCCCTCGGCGAGAGCTTCGTGCCGCACTCCTAGCCAGGCGCGGACAGAAGATGTAATCAGTCCGGCCAGTGTGAGCAATGCGAAGACGCCGGCAACGTGGCTTGCACTCTCAAATCGTGTGGCGGCAAAAGTTGCAAAGACAAAAAGCAGATCGTTCACCAGGATCCAGGCTGGATTCCTGAGCGTGTACTCTCGCATTCTTTCTTTGATCTCGAAAGCGGAAAAGAGGGCTACATTGAACCATGCAATGGGGTGGCCCCAGTATTGAAATTCCCAATCGCGGCTGCCGGTTTGAATCTCGCAGAGCCACGTATAGAAGAGGATGCTCCAGGGGAGATCGGACCACTTCATGCGATGGCTTAACCACAAGCCGCAGATCGCCAGCGGATAAGCTCCGCCATAGATGAAGGGCAGGGAAGTGCTCGAAGCAAGCCCAAGATACGCCGCAAGGAAAGCCAGTATCGCGGCGCGCTCACTGCCAAACTGTACCGCCTGCCAGACAGCGACAACTGCGATCAAAGTCTGAAGCGCAATGCCGATGGCGAGGTTGTCGAAAATGCGCGAGGCTGGCACGGCATGCGAGGCATAGGCGGTTGCATAGAGCACCGCGAATCCACCGCCCAGCATGGCCAGACTGAAGGGCCGGAAGTTCCCCTTGTGCTCGTACCAATAACCCGCAGCAAGCATTAGCGCCGCAACTGAAGCCCCTACTGCGATCTTGCCGGCTGGCCCCATCGACGCCATTGCATAGCCGAGAAAGCTCGTTATGCCGATGACCAGCAGGATTACACCGATCCGGTTCAGCCAGTTGGTGCCGACCGTTGCTTCCCAGTCTTTTGCCGGCAATGCTATTGGCGGCGGGGCTGCTTCAACAGGTTGCTCGTGAACTAGCGGCGGGGCCGCCTCGCCCGTCTCAAGGTGAAAGACGCGACGGGTGAGGGCGGCGATTTGATTCTGATTTCGGCGAAGCGTATCTTCTAGCTCCGCCAGGCGGGCATGCAAGTCGTCAGTCACGGTTTAATGATTTTACCCGGAAAAAGGGTTTGTCTTTTTCTGCCGGGTCCATGACGAAGTCCTGTGAGGTCTTGGCGGGATCGTAGTCGCGCCACAACCAGGTGAGTGCGATCGGAGTTTCGGCATTGCCCTGCGCGGTGCTGTGCGGGCCGCTGCCCCACTTGAACTGAAAATCGTACTCGCGCAATTTAAGGGAATTCGCCATCTGAATGTTCTGCAGTGGCCAGGAGCCGTGAGTGTTCTCGAGATCTTCGCTTCCGTCAGACAGGAAAGTGCGGATGTTCCGTTTGGGTTGTTTACGGACGGCAAATGGGAAGATGTTTCCACCATCAAGCACTCCGGGTTTCCACTGGATACTGGTGAAGGTGCCGATGCGTGAATAGACGCGGGCAAATTCTTCAGGCCGCCACCAGGCGGCGTTAAAGGCACAAACCGCGCCAGAGCTTTCACCGGCAATTGCCCGCGAGTAACCATCCGTTCGAAGCTTCCACTTGGCCGCAACCAGGGGCAGGATCTCTTCGAGCACATAGCGTGAGTATTTGTCCGTATAGGTGTCGTAGAGGATGCTGCGCATCGCGCGAGTGCCAACCTTGCCCGGTGAGATAAGCACATGGATCGCTGCCGGGATGCGCTTCTGGTGCACCAGGTTATCGAGTTGAATTAGCAGACGATTATTGGCGGCGCGGTTGGCGTACTTCTCGCCGTCCTGCCAGATCATGACTGGCGCTGGAGTGTTCGGGTCATATTGTGCCGGTGTGTAGACCCAGTAATCGCTCAACATGCCTTCATAGAGCTTGCTGGCGGTAGTGAACTTCTCACTGATCTTGCCTTGCGGTACGCTGGCTTGTTCGTAGGCTTCAGGCCCAAAAGCAGACAGATCGAGGCGGCCGCCGAAACGCTTGCCATCAATCATGTAGTGATAGGTGTGAGAGGTATAGATGGCGAGTTTGGCTGTGCCGATGAAGTAAGGGCCTGCCTTCTTCATCGCAGAAGCAGGCGTATCGTCGACCATCAGTTGCGGTGCCTTAAGCGCCTTGATGGCAAAAAGGGCATCGGGCCCAACACTCAAACCGGCTTCACCCTTTTCGAGTTGTTGCGGGGTGAAGGTGGCTTCAAGGGCTTTCAGGAATTCAGGCGATCCAGGCTTGGCGGCCAGCTTGAGGACGTCGGCGGGATCGGGTTTTTGCGCGCAAAGAATCAGCGCGGAGACGAGCAGTAGTAATGTGGGTCGCATAGTGGGACCCTACGATGCTATGGGATGTAGCCGCGTTGTGCAATCCTTGTGCCGCTGGCAAGTGAAGATTCTTCTTCTTGCCAGGAGACTCCGTTGGCTCCAACCCAGCGGTTGTAGAAGTTAAATAGCGAACAAACCGTGATGGCGTCGTAGATGGCTTCGTCTGTCCAGCCCGCCTTGTTGAGCTTTCGGATATCCTTTTCTTCGATGTCCTGTGCCTCCAGGTTTACCTGCACCACAAACTCGAGCAAAAGCCATTCGGCATCGGTGAGGTCGGCATCTCCTTCTAGAACAGCGCCAATGAAGCCGGGGCCCTTGCCCTTCTTGACGCGGCCTTCCTTCTCGAAAAGCGCTGCGGCTGCGGCCCCATGGGAGTCGCGGCAGAAGGAGCATTCGTTGCCCTCGCTGGTGATGGTAGCGATCAGTTCCCTGAAGGCGGGGCTTAGCGGTGAGGCACCGCGCATGACTTCCTGGGTGAACTGATTGAGAAGGTCGGTCGCCTTTGGCTTGAAGGCAAGTAAATGCATGATGCCAGGAATCTCACGTCCCGCCGCTCGCATGGCTTCAATACTTTTTGCATATTGGCCGCCGGGCTTGGTGTTCTTTTCGAGATCCTGTAGGTAGATATCCGCCATTGCTTCAGTCTAAAGGACTGCGAAGGCGGATGTGCAAGTGGCTCTGCCGGCTAGGCGACCTTGATGTCCTCTCCGGCACCAATCCGGGAAAGCAACGCGGTGAGATCAGCCGTATTCAGGGGCTTGCTCAGATAGGCGTCCATGCCGGCCGAGATGCAGCGGTCTGCGTCTCCCTTGATTGCCAGGGCGGTCAAGGCGATGATCGGCACGTGGCCGCCTTCTGTCGCCTCACGGGCTCGAATCGCTTGAGTTGCCTCGAGCCCGTCCATGTCGGGCATGTGTACGTCCATGAGCACGGCGTCGAAAGAATCTGCCTGTAGCGCTTCTACCGCTAGTTTCCCGTTCACTACCGAAATCACGGAGTGGCCGGCACGACTGAGTACACGCTGCATGAGTACTCGATTGACTTCATTGTCTTCGGCTACCAGGATTTTCAACAACCGAGTTGATTTCTCGATCTTTGGCTGAATTGTGGGGCTTGGCGCGGCGGCTGCGTCCATTTCAAGTTCGAATGAGAACGTACTGCCGCTGCCCTGTTTTGAAGCCACCTTAAGGGTGCCGCCCATCATTCGAACGAGTTGAGAAGAAATGGAAAGGCCAAGGCCAGTGCCGCCGAATCGTCTTGTGGTGGATGCATCAGCTTGAGTAAAGGCCTGGAAGATGCGTTGCTGTTGTTCAGGAGTGATCCCGATACCCGTATCCATAACCGAGATCTGAACGCGGTAGCGCTCCGCCCCAAGCGGTTCTGACTTGAGATCCAATTTGACGAAACCCGTTTCAGTGAATTTGACGGCGTTGCCCAATAGATTGATCAGAACTTGTTGCACGCGGCCTGGATCTCCGCTGAGCGAAGCTGGCAAACCCGGGTCGATACTGGCCACCAGGCTGAGCTTTTTGCTTTGAGCGGCAAGGGTGAGGATCTGCACCGACCGATTGGCTACTTCTTTCAGGTCGAACGGAATCGATTCGAGACTAAGCTTCCCGCTCTCGATGCGGCTGAAGTCGAGAATGTCATCAAGGATCTCAAGCAGACTGCGCGCGGAGTTGCGCGCCATCGACAGATACTCACGTTGATCTTTGCTGAGCTCGGTTTCAAGAGTCAGTTCAGTCATGCCCAGGATGCCATTCATCGGCGTTCGAATTTCATGGCTCATGTTGGCCAAAAACTGGCTTCGTGCGCGTGCGCTGAGTTCGGCCTGTTTGCGGGCCTGCGAAAGCCGCTGGGCGAAAATCGTTACCAGGCCAAGGAGAACGAGGGCGGCCCAGAAGAGTATCTTCAAC
>CAZZGS010000388.1:0-4934 GCA_964653845.1 uncultured Bryobacter sp. | reverse complement strand
TTGGGGATGCAGACCTCGAGCTCATCGTCTCTAACATCGGCATCTACGCTGATATTTCGTCCATCTACACGCCCAACTCTGCCCCACACACGGGTTTCATCCAGGTCGCTCTCAAGAAGGATCACGCCGTAAACAACTATGTCCACATGGCACGCACTAAGGAGGTTCTGGAACGTGAGATGCCCGAGCTTCAGATCTATTTTCAATCTGGCGGCCTTGTCGACAGTGTTCTGAATATGGGCATGGCTGCACCCATCAATGTCCAGGTCACCAGCTCAAACCTCCAACAAGGGTTCGCCATGGCTGCAAATCTTGCCGGCCAGATCCGCCTTCTGCCAGGGGTGGCCGGTGTTTTTATCCCCCAAGACCTCGACACCCCATCGCTCCGCCTTCAGGTAAATCGCACTCGCGCCAGTGAGTTGGGCCTGAGCGAACGCGAGGTGGTGCAGAACGTGATCACCGCACTTGCCTCCAATCAGATGATCGCCCCCAGCTACTGGGTAGATCCTAAATCCGGGCGAGATTATTTTCTTCTGGTCCAGTATCCCGAGGGGCAGATCAACTCTATCGCTGATCTGAAGGCGATCTCGCTCCGCGGCCCTGGCAGCCCGTTGCCTACGCGCCTCGATGCAGTAAGCACGATTGAATCGATCCGAACCCCAGCCGAAGTTTCGCATTATCAGATTCGCCGCAATTTTGACATCTATGTGCAGCCTCAAGCCGAAGACCTTAGCCGCATCACTGCGGGAATTGAGCAGATCATTGCCAAGGAAAAACTCCCGCGCAATCTCCGTGTCGATCTTCGCGGATCGGTGCAGGCGATGCGCCAAAGTTTCTCAAGTTTCGGGTATGGCCTCATCTTTGCTACCGTTCTCCTCTACCTGATTCTGGTCGCGCAATTCTCAAGCTTTCTTGATCCACTCGTCATTCTTCTCGCTGTTCCTCCGGGGCTATCGGGAGTATTGCTCACACTCTGGCTTACTGACACCACCCTGAATGTTATGTCACTCATGGGGATTGTCATGCTGGTCGGTATTGCCGTTTCCAACAGCATCCTCATCGTCGAGTTCGCCAGGCAGCTTGTTCTCGGCGGAGTCGGTGTGCGCGAAGCCGTTGCCACCTCCTGTAAAGTCCGGCTGCGACCGGTTTTGATGACCTCGCTTGCCACTATCTTTGGTCTCTTTCCGATGGCGCTCAAGCTGGGGCAGGGCAGCGAGGCTTATGCACCTCTGGCACGTGCCATTCTGGGTGGTCTCGCCCTTTCTGTCTTGTTTACTGTCTTCGTTGTGCCAGCCGCTTATCTTCTTGTTCACAAAGAGTCAAAATCCTGATGCGCTACATTTTCCTAGTCCTTGCGGCTCCTCTTTTCGCTCAAACACTGACTCTTGAACAGGCTCGCGAGATGGCCTTGGCCAATCACCCGTTACTCGCCTCGCTTGATTTTTCGTCCAGAGCGGCTGCTGAATCGCCCAAGCAGATTCTATCGCTACTCTCACCTCAATTTAGCGCTGGTCTAACTGCTTCTATCGCCGACGACGCTACGCGCTTTGCATACCAGGGCCTTTCGTCACCTCTGCTCATTTCGCGGCTGGGAAGCGGCGTACAACTCAGCCAGCTTTTATCCGATTCGGGCCGAACACGCCTTCTTGCCTTGTCCGCCGCAACTCGCGCCGATGCACAAAAAGAGATCGTCAAGTCCGTTCGGCTTCAGATACTGATCGCTGTGGACCGCGCCTATTATTCGATCCTGCGAGCTCGTTCTCTGACTCGCGTCGCCGAACAAACCTTACAGGCGCGCCAGTTGATCGTCGATCAGGTGGAGGCTCTCACCCGCAGTCAACTTCGTTCTACTCTCGATCTCTCCTTTGCCCGCGTCAATCTCTCCGATGCCCAAATCCTGCTCAGCCGCGCCAAAAATGAACTCGACTCCGCCCAGGCTGAGCTAACTGCCGCGCTTGGCATGCGTGACCGTCCCGCTTTTCAAATCGAGGATCGCCCCATCAACGAGAATCTTCCACCCGAAGCAGAGCCTCTGGTGGAGCGTGCCCTGAAAGAACGCCCAGAACTGCGCCAACTCGCCCTTGAGCTTCAGTCCGCGACGCAATTCCTCGATGCCGAGAAGAAACTTTCCAAGCCCACAGTCAGCTTTCTCGGTACGGCGGGATTGTTGCCACTGGCAAAAGGCTCTTTCCCAAATCGATTTGGCGCTGCCGGTGTTTCGGTCTCTCTTCCCATCTTCAACGGAAAGCTCTTTGAGTCGCGCCAGGCGGAAGTTTCGCTACGCATGAGAGCACTGGAAAAACAACGCGACTATAGTTCAAACCAGATTGCCCGCGATGTCCGCACAGCATTCCTCAACGCACGTACATCCTTTGAGCGCCTTAGACTCACGCAAGAACTCCTTACTCAGGCCAGGCTCAGCCTGGATCTCGCACAGTCACGCTACGACCTTGGTCTTGGCTCCATCGTCGAGCTGAGTCAGGCTCAACTGAACCAGACGTCGGCTGAAGTTGCCAGCGCTGGTGCCCGCTACGAATACCAGATCCTGCGCGCCGTCCTTCGCTATCAGCTTGGAGAGGGAGCGCTCTAAACATGACTTTTCGACTCTGGCCACCGAAGCAGCCTCCTGGTCAAGTACCCCCGCTTGTCGTGCTGACTGATGAGAACTCAGCCAAGCTACGGCAAGCAGCCGCACTGATGAATGTTCCAGTCGTCACTGAAATTCCAGCATCTGGCGACTTCATTGTGGCGCTCTCGCCTTCTCAATCGATGCCCGCCAACATCCCCGCTCATATCCCAACCATTGACCCCGGCGCAGCAGACACCCCTCGCCTGATTGAAGCTGCTCTGCTCTATCTCGAAGCCCATCACCGAATCAAGAAATAATCCCGCGCCTCACCGCATAAAGGATCAACTCAGCCATGCTGTGTAGCGATAGTTTCTGCATCAGATTTGCCTTATGAGTATCTACGGTATATGAACTCAGATCCAGAAGCTTTGCAATATCTTTGCTACTTCTTCCTTCGGCCAAAACCTGCAGAATCTCTCGCTCCCTTGGAGTCAAAAGATCATATCGGTCCTCCAGCCCACGTTCGCGCATCCCCATCACATAATCTTCAACAAGAAGTTTGCTCACTTCCGGGCTGAAATATGCTTTTCCTCCAGCCACTACCCGGATCGCCTGAATCAACTCCCCTTCCACTGCATCCTTCAATAGGTAACCGCGTGCACCAGCTCGCAGCGCCCGTAGGACATAGCCCTCGTCGCTGTGCATGCTCAGAATGATGATTGCTGTTGCGCTTCCCTTGGCCTGAATCTGCCGAGCCGCTTCGATGCCGTTCAAGTTCGGCATCGTGATGTCCAGAACCACCACATCCGGCCGCAATTGCTCCACAGCCCTTACCGTGTCGCGCCCGTCTGCTGCCTCACCCAATACTTCCATGTCAGACTCACGATCGAGCAAGGCCCTAAGTCCACGCCTCAGAATCGCATGATCGTCCGCCAACAGGATTCGGATCCCCACTAAGGTAGCTCCGCCATGACTACGCTGCCTACGCCCTGTCGGCTGACGATACTGAATTTACCGCCCAGTTTCTCAACTCTTTCCGTCATACCCAAAATTCCCATCCCCTTCGCTTGCTGCACATCAAAACTCAACCCGTCATCCTGAATGCTCACGAGCAAGCGTCCCTCGCTCTGGCTCGCTCGTATCCGGACTGACTTCGCATTGCCATGTGTGATCGCGTTACTCACTGCTTCCTGCGCGACCCGGAAAACACAGATTCGAGCATCTTCTTCCAATCCATCAAATTCCTCGCTGGCCTCCACTTCGACAACGGCGCGGCTGCGTTTTTGCCACTCCCGTGCCAGCCACCGCAGAGCTGGTACCAAGCCCAAATCGTCCAGCATCGAGGGCCTTAGCAAAAGACTCAAATTTCGGGTCAACTTCAAAGTTTCTTCAGTCAATTTCCCTAGTTCGTTGGCCTCCCCTTCGATACTGTGTTTTGCATCTTCGGGTAGCTGCCTCAACATTTGCTCCATCCCAAGACGCAATGCCGACAGATTTTGAGCAACTCCGTCGTGCAACTCTCTCGAGATCGCCTTACGCTCCTCTTCCTGTACGGCGAGAAGCCTTGCTGATAATCCCTTTGATTCCTCTCTGGCCTCTTCGGCCTGGATCAGCCTTTCGGAGGCTTGGTTCTCCAGTGTGGTTACCCTCCAATATACGAAGCTCGCAAGTCCAATGCCGGCCAGCAAAAAAACAAGCATGCTTTTTTGCTGAGAGTCCTTTACCCCAGCAAACAAAGCTTGCATCTCTTTTTCGCCTTGCCCCAATTGATCTTCGTTCCAGATCCCGATTTTGGAGGCAAGACTCAGAATCGCCGTCCGGCGTGCAAACGCCTCCTCCCGCAAGAATGCATAACCGCTTGTTTTCCGTTTCCTGGCATCCCATTCCAAAACGGGCTCAACCGTTCTCCAATAGTCGTCATAAGCATTCACGAAGCTCCGGTAGACGGGACCGCCTTGCTGCAATTCCCTGGTGGCGAGAATTCGCATTGCATGGCCTCTGGTCTCAATTAATTCTGCCCGTTGCGATTCTGCGGCAACTTCACTCGGCTCCAGCAAGAAATCGCGCAGATAGGTTCCGCCGTTAATGACATCTGTTTTTAGATCGTTCAGCAACCGATTTGCCCGCAGATAACTTGTTCTTAGTGCCTCGACCTCTCGATTGGCACGAGTCAATTCTTCGCGAGTCCAATAAAATGCTATCGACGGGAGCAGCAGCAAGGATCCAAACCCCGCCAAGAGCAAAAACCGACTTCTCAATTTGATTTGCAAATTAATCCTCTGTTTAACTCACGATGAGTACCATAAGTAAATTGACGCGTCCTTTTTTCATTTTCGTCCTCTTGTTGATCCTGGGTACTTTAAAT
>CAZZGS010000387.1:0-4938 GCA_964653845.1 uncultured Bryobacter sp. | reverse complement strand
GACTTCAAAATGCGACAGCTCGCGGCCACCGGACTTCAAAGTTGCGAAGCATTCAGCGGGAGTCTTGGCTACAGCAGCGATCTTGCGCAGCGGCAGGCGATGAATATCGTAGAGCTCAAGAGCAACCCAATAGCCGGTGAGTTGCTCACGCAATGGGAGACTCAACTCTTCTGGAGCATGCCCCAACGCATCCGCAATCGTCATTGCTTGTTCAACTCTTCCATCAGCGCCTGCATCCCGCGACGCCGGTAAATATCCGAGAGACGCTGCTCTTCGAGGCTACCTGGAATCAACTTCGCCAGACGTGCTTCATCTCGGAAGGCACTGGGCGGAACCCAGACATCACCATTGGCAAACTCAACCTGCTGCACGAAGCCAGTCAGACTCTCGACCTTCATCGGCAAACCCATCGGCCGATTGAGCGTAACGCTGGCCGAAGGCTGCACCGAGGCGGTGCCTTTGGGCTTCATCGACATCGCAGCAGGCAAGGAGCCGGCAGAGAACTCACGGCCTTCCTGATCGCGAACCAGCAGGCCCAGTTCAATCGAACGAACCTCACGCTTGTCACGATTTTCAAAGGCAAGCTCCAGAATCTGCAACTGATTGCCACTGGTAACGGCGACGGCTTTGATACCCTCCACCGGCAAGTCGGGCTGCGACAAAAATGCAGTCTCGATATTGCGTGAGTTGGCCAGCGTAGCAGAGGAACGGGCGAGACGCACATCCAGCTTTGGGCGACTATTATCGCGAGCCAGAACATCGAGCATCGTGCGACGCAGAGCGTCTTCGCCGTTGCGGGCATAAATCTGCCTCAAGTGCTGACGGTCACGGCGCGCTTCGGTTTCCCAAGCGGTCAACTGCCGCCGGCTGCCCAGACGATTCGGGCCAAAGAAAGAGAGATCCTCAAACAAAACACCATCGAGCTGAACCTGAACCACAGCCGCGCCAGAACCATTGTTGGGATGCAAAAGGCGCAAATCGATCTTGACCGGAAACTCCTGCCCTGGGTACACATCCAGGCTAGGGACGGAAACACTGGCCTTGCCACCTGCGGCAACCTCTTGCGAACTCACTTGTAGGCTAATTCCACGAAGACGCAAGCGGCTGTTGTTTTTGAGCTTCAGCGAGGTGCGTACATCCACCACATAAGCTCCACCGCGATTAATCGCACGCGATTCCCCCCAACCGGAACTCACCACAGAAACCGGCGCATCGGCAGGAAAGTTGACGCGCAGCCCGTCTTGGGCCGCGAGCGACGAAGCCACTACCGCAATTCCAAAGAGAGCCTTATTCAACATAGATTTGACTCACAGTCACCTGGTCCGAATCCTGATCGACAACCGAGGAACGCACACTACCTTCAAGGCCGACTTCAATTCGATTTGAACGTGACACCACATTACGGAGGATCATCCCGCTGCCACGGCTCTCTACACCCACGCCATGCTCATCACCCCGCAGTAACATGCCACCGCTACGCACTTGCGCCACAGCGGAGATCGCGGGTCTTGAACCAGGCCCGGCCAGAAACCAGCCAGTCATTACAATTACAGTCATCGCGGCAATGGCCACAGCTGCACGCCACGGAATAAAACGTTCTTGCGGCCTCTTTCCAGTCCCTTGATGAATGGCATCAATATCGAGGCCAAGACGAATATTTCCCAGCATCTCCGCTTCGAGCTGCTCCCACTTGATGGCTCGGGGTAGTTCAAATCCGTCTACTGCCAAATCGACTCGAGAGCGATCAGACCGGTAATCCTCAACGCGGGAGCGGCAAGCGGGGCAGACCAGGCAATGTGTCTGAGATTGCAATTTAAGCAGGAAAGGAAGGTCGCCGCTGGCGGCGAGTGCCGCCTCATGTTCAGAAAAATGTCTCATCGCGCCTCCTTCCTCTTCTCATAAATGGCTCGAAATTTTGTCCGTGCATTGGCAATGTGAGAACGAACAGTGGCTGGCGAACAGCCAAGGATTGCAGCTACTTCATGGGCCGGCATATCTTCAACGTCGCGGAGAACGAGGGCCGTTCTCTCCCGTACGCTCAGCGATTCAAGGCAATGGTCGAGGTAAGCGGCTTCTTCGCTACGCAACATTTCTACATCAGCGCGGCGGTTAACCGGGTCTGGTAGCGGCTCCACCAGCGAATCAATCTCGGTAAAGCTCACACGAGCTTTACGGCGCAAGAAATCAATCGCCGTATTGCTAGCCACACGGCCCAGCCAATGGTTGGCCTTCTCGATATCTTTCAGTTGATCTTTGCGCTGCAGCGCCTTGATGAAAGTGTCTTGAGTCAGGTCTTGCGCATCCGCGACATTACCGACAATCCGGTAGATCAAGGCGAAGACACGACGAAGGTTCTCGCGCACGAATACATCCTGCAACTCTCGCTCAGAGGCTCCAGTGCCCGAATTGGGTGCGGATTTGGCCGACAATGGTGACTCCACTTCCCGTACTATCGCCACAAAGGTCATCTATCATTAATTGACGCTCGAAGATCGCAAAGCGTGCAATGCGGCAATTCAGGTCTACGATTGAATTATATGAGACCCGTCCATGTTGCCGGAATAGGCAAGACCGCTTTCGGCGCTTTAGCCGGTCGAAGTCTGAAGGATCTGGCGATCGAAGCAATCGCTGCCTGTCTACTGGATGCCGGCAAAAGCACTTCCGATGTGGAAGCTGTTTATGTTGGCAACTTTGATGCGCCGTCGTTTACGGGTCAGAACCATCTGGCACCCTTCATCGCCGGGGCAGTCGGTATCCATGGCGTTCCAGCAACACGGTTTGAGGCCGCGTGTGCTTCTGGCGGCAGCGCGCTCTTCCATGCAATGCAGGCGGTGGCAAGCGGCACCTACGAAAACGTCCTGGTCTGTGGCGTCGAAAAGATGACTTCGCAAACAACAGCAAGGGTCGCGCAGATTCTGGCCGGGGCTGGCGATGCCGAACTGGAATCGAGTATCGGAGCTACCTTTCCCGCGATCTTCGCGATGATCGCCCGCCGGCACATGCACCAGTACGGCACCACGCGAGAACACATGGCGGCCGTTGCCGTGAAGAATCACTACAACGCCAGTCTCAATCCGCAGGCTCATCTCAAGAAAGTGATCACGCTGGAACAAGCCCTGGCGGGTAAACCGGTCGCTGAGCCATTTACGATTTATGATTGTTCGCTGGTGAGCGACGGGGCAGCCGCTCTGTGGATCACCTCTGAGCCTTCGGCGATCCGGGTCGCCGCCTGCGCACAAGCGTCGGGGCCGGTATCGCTGGCCGACAAGGCCGACATTACGACGCTTGAGGCCACCAAACTCGCCGCAGCCAAGGCCTACAAACAAGCAGGTATCCAGGCGATCGACATCGACATCGCCGAGGTGCACGACTGCTTCACCATCGCCGAACTGATCGCGATGGAAGACCTTGGCTTCATCGACAAGGGCGGCAGCGGCCCGTGGGTGGCCTCCGGCGCGACAGGAATCCACGGGGTTCTGCCTGTGAATACGTCCGGCGGCCTCAAAGCCAAAGGTCACCCCATCGGTGCCACTGGCGTGGCCCAGATCTGCGACCTCATCCTTCAGATGCGAGGCGAAGCCGGAGCCCGGCAGGTAGCCAAAGCCAACACGGCGCTGGCACAGAATTTAGGCGGCAGCGGTGCCACCAGTGTCGTCACTATTCTTCAAAGGAGCTAGCTGCCATGCGCCAAGCCATTGTCTATACAGAAACCGTGATCCACTCCGCGCCGGAGCAATTCGCAGCCGAGGCCCCTTACCAGATCGCTGTTGTTACATTTGAAGATCAGACTCGACTTCTCGTTCGCATCTCGGGCCAGCGTGTCCAGATCGGCGATGCTGTACGCGAGGTCGAATCTTCTCTGACTTACCCAATTTTCGAGGTCATTTCGTGAAACCTGCTTCCCGCGTCGATGCGCTTCAGCTCGAAGGCGCATTCTCTGTTCTCCAAAAGGCCCGTGCGCTAGAGGCGCAAGGCAAGCACATCATCCATCTGGAAATTGGCGAGCCCGATTTTGATACGCCCAAGCATGTTGTCGAAGCAGGCAAGGCCGCCCTCGATGCCGGCTGGACCCACTATGGGCCGACGCTTGGCTACGAAGACTTCCGCCAGGCCATTGCCTCACACATCTCCGAGACACGCAGCGTGCCGGTGTCGAGCGCCGAAGTCTGTGTCGTGCCCGGTGGCAAGCCGATGATCTTCTTCCCGATCCTTGCGCTGGTCGAACCGGGCGACGAAGTCATCTTGCCAAACCCAGGCTTCCCCACCTATGCCAGCGCCGTGCGCTTTGCCGGGGCTACTCCGGTCTCGATTCCGCTGGTCGAATCCCACGACTTCAGCTTCGACATGCAGCGCCTCAAGGACAGCATTACTCCACGCACGAAGCTGTTAATTCTCAACTCGCCCGCAAACCCAACCGGCGGCGTGATCCCGCCCGAAGACATTGCCGAGATCGCGCGCCTTTCAATCGAGCATGACTTCTATGTTTTCTCCGATGAGATCTACTCGCGGATGTACTTTGATGCCCCGCCCCGTTCGATCCTCTCCGAGCCGGGCATGAAAGAACGAACGATTCTGCTCGATGGCTTCTCAAAGACCTACGCAATGACAGGCTGGCGTCTAGGCTACGGCGTGATGCCAACTTGGATGATCGACGCGATGCAGAAGCTGCTAGTCAATGGAATAAGTTGTACAGCGAGTATGGTGCAGCGGGCAGGGCTTGCCGCGCTGACGGGAGACCAGTCTGACGTCGACAAGATGATGGCCGAATTCCGCGAGCGCAGACAGCTCTTCGTAGGGATGCTAAACGAGATCCCTGGCGTGAAGTGCCGGATGCCCAATGGTGCCTTCTATGCCTTCCCCAACATCACCGGTACAGGCTACACCAGCGAAGAGTTGGCAACCAGGCTGCTCAATGAAGCCGGGGTAGCGGCCTTGGCT
>CAZZGS010000386.1:3165-4941 GCA_964653845.1 uncultured Bryobacter sp. | reverse complement strand
CTCCCTTATCTTCAATCCGGTTCCCTTCAAGCAAACTCGCCTCACTGTTGAACGTGAAATTCCAATGCGCAGTCTGCCGCCCCAACATCGGCCGGCTCGTCGGATTTTTCGGATCCCGCACACTGGCAAAGGCTAAAAACAAATGCCCGGCCTCATGGCTCAAAACCGTAATCGGCGTATCGCGCGAAGTAAACCGTTGCGGCAAGATCCCAGCCGGGTCCACCGGATACTGCGACAACTGCCCCATATTCAAAACAGCCTGCAGCCGCCGTGGGCTTCCATACTCTGCACCAGCCTCAAGAATCGTATCCCCAAACCCAGTCCGCTGATTCCGCACCGTCACCTCAAACGCAACTACGCCCAATCCCGCCGTAACCCCCAGCGCATTGTAAAAAACAAGGTAATCATAAGCATCCTCATGAGTCTCAAAGAACCGCTGCGCAGCGGTCACCGTATCGAGTTCCTCGCGATTGGTAAACCGCTCCGCTACTGCAGCGGCGAAGGTCTGTCCACTAGATGCCACAAAGCTGACAATACTTGACGCCCCAGTCAGATTCCCCGGCGAGATCCCCACTACGCCCTGCTCTGAATTCGTCTGATCATAAGCAATCTCGATCACCCCAGTCGCGAGCAACCTCACCTGAAACGTATTCACCGCCCCAGACCCAAAGTCCACATACTCAGGCACTCCCACCCAGCTAACCACCATCCGGTCCGCCCGCGACAACACCCTCACCGCCCCGGCCCTCGACGGATCCAGATCGTCAAACAAAGCCGCCACCCTCGGCAACCCACTTAACAATCGGCCCAAGCTTCGTTCCCGCGTCCCCGCATCCCCGTCGACAAAACTCAAGTTCCCATCGCTATTCACATTTACAGAACGATATGTTTGACCAAAATAAGCAAACCCAAACGACAGAGCCACACTGCGAGTGTCATCATCCCCCAATCCATCAAGAACAGCCCCCGCCGTCTGCTCACTCAAACTATAATCGGATGCAACAACCTCCAATCGGTACCCACCCGCAACCGGCACAAACCGCAAAGTCTTCTGATTCAGATTGAAAAGATTGCGCCGGCTGATGATCCCCGAATCCTCTTCCATCACAGCAATATTCCCAACATCGCGCGAAGCACCCTTCACCTCACCAAAAGCCGCCAACCCCGATAATTTCCGGAACACCTGCTCCAGTTCCCGCCGCTCCAGATTCATCTTCGACCGCAGCAATTCTTCCTTCACCCGCTCCGGATAAGTCCCGCAACTCTCCCGCGCTCCTTTGCCAAAACAAAAGAATGGAACAATCATCACCCCGATCAACGTAATTCTAGATACATTCATTTCATATGGCCTTTTGTACAAATTGCGGAGCTACGCTCGACGACGCGGCAAGATTCTGCCCTAAATGTGGGACGGCAATGGTGGGAGATGCTAGTACAACTTTTAGCACACCAGGCATTACGGCCCAGGAACCCCTAAACTACGAAATCCAGGGTGAGAACCTGCAGATCATCCGCTGCAAGCTCAAGCCCGGCCAGGAACTTTACGCCGAGGCCGGCAAGATGGTCTACAAGACCTCCAACGTCAGTTGGGAAACTAAAATGCAAGGCGACAGCATCGGCTCCAAAATCTGGGGTGCCGTCAAGCGCAAGCTCATGGGCGAAAGCCTCTTCATGACCTACTTCCGCTCCAGCGGCAACGGCGAAGTCGGCTTTGCCGGCAGCTACCCCGGCCACGTCCAGGCATTCGATCTCAAGCCCGGCCAATCGATCATCGTC
>CAZZGS010000386.1:2663-3155 GCA_964653845.1 uncultured Bryobacter sp. | reverse complement strand
CTTCGTCTGCGCCCAAACCACGGTTCAACTAAACATCGCTCTGATAAAGAAATTCGGCGCCGGCTTCTTCGGCGGTGAAGGCTTCATCCTCGAAAAACTCACCGGCCCCGGTCTCGCCTTCATCCACGGCGGCGGCGACTTTGTCGAGTTCCAGCTCGGCCCCGGCGAAGTCCTGCAAGTCGACACCGGCTGCATCGTCGCCTTCGACGAATCCGTCAACTACGACATCCAGATGGCTGGCGGAATCAAGACGGCCATCTTCGGCGGCGAAGGCCTCTTCCTCGCCACCCTCACCGGCCCCGGTCGCGCCATCATCCAGTCCATGACTCTAGAAAAAATGCGCCGCGAACTTAGCGCCGGCGCCCCAGCTTCAGGCGGCGATCAAACCAGCCCCCTCGGCGCAATCGGCTCCATTTTCTCCCGCGACTAAACTACTTTCGTCGCCGCAACAAGGCTGCCACAGGCGCAGCCAGCAACACCAACAACGCAGTC
>CAZZGS010000386.1:1236-2653 GCA_964653845.1 uncultured Bryobacter sp. | reverse complement strand
CTCCGGCACGTCGCTAACGCTGGCGTCTTGGGAAACAATCGGCTCGAAGCCAGGAAACACATCTACTGTGACTAAAGGGCTTCCAGCCCCTGGCAGAAGCTGCAACGCAAACTGGCTTCCATTGAAATCCTGCGGATTGTCGAGCAGCGCACCAGCTAGCGTAAGTACAAACTTAAAACTGTTCCCAAAGGTCACAGTCTGCAAAAACTCATTTAGCGCCACAACACTCGTTGGGTTGATCACCACAGAACCGCTAAGATTCCCGATCACATTGCCAATCACGCTAAAGCTCCCCAGTGTCGCTCCGCTAAATTGGCTGATCGTCGCCGTGGTAGCGTCCGTGCCGCTGGTGTTGTATTGAAAAGACAATTGTCCAGTCTGCCCGCTCAGGGAAGACGTGTCCACCGACCAGTTGTAGTTGAGTGGTGCAGCCTCAAGAGCGAAAGCCCCAAGCATCGCCGTCAACAAATAGATCTTTTTCATAAATCTCCTCCCAGCATCACGCCTAGAACGCGCCGCTGTAAACCTTCGTAGTGTAATTGATTGCCACGTTGCCGGGGTTGTTGAATTGTACTGGTACAAGTAGTGCCCCGCCAGCCGCAATTGTCGTCGCGCTGTTCACAATGTAGCTTCCCTGGTAGCTCGTACCAGTCGAATTGGCAAGGCTCACTCCCACAGGCAATCCGGTCATCGCTACCGTAAACGGCCCGGTCAATGCCGCCGTTCCGGTATTGCGAATCACCAGATTCCCGTTATAGGTATTCGTGGTCCGGTTCAAGATCAAACCACCGCGCTGCATCAGAATGCCCGACAGAATCGGCTGCGCCGTAGTGATATAAATCACCCCCGGATCATGGTCGCTTAATCGCCGTGCGCTCCCGGAATCGTTGCGATCCGTCTCGGGAAACTCGCTGTTGATGCGAACATATCCACCATTGGTAACTTGATCCTTCAAGCTCTGCGTGTAGAGCAGATGATCGAGCGTCTGGTGGCTGCCATCGAACACATAGCTGAAGCGCTGTGCCGGATCGGAAATCACGTTCAATAAATTCAATAGATTGGGGTTCACCAGATCAGCCGAAGCGTCGGCCACCTGTGTCGCCGGTGTTGGGTTCCCAGTTACTGTACCGATGATGTCCACGTATCCGTCATTCACATCGAAGGCATTCATATCCCCCACGCTGATCAGCTTCACACTCGGGTTCGCAGTGATTTCGCTCTGGATAAAGTTCGCCAGAAACTCCGCTTGTGCCGCACGCTTGGCCCGCACACGCTGCCCACCCGTGCATCCTCCACCGGTATCAACGTTGATTCCATTCAGGCTGCGAAGATGATTTACAATCACTGCGAGATCGATCGTCCGGCCAGCCTTCGTTACACTCGCTCGCAATACCACCGGAGGCCGGTCGTTCAATAT
>CAZZGS010000386.1:0-1136 GCA_964653845.1 uncultured Bryobacter sp. | reverse complement strand
GATCCCAAGACTTGCTTTATTCAATCGATTCGCCAGCGCTCCACTGGTGACGACAACGTCGCTCACCCCTGGGTCATTCACGGTGTCGAACAACCGTTCCATGTTGTACGTCGCAACGGTCACCTCACTCGTCTTGGCTGTCGGGGCAAAGCCTTCTGCAATACCGGTGCCACTAACGACAGCCACCGATGTCGTATCGGGAAACACCTGGTTCACTCCAAAACCATATTCAAGAACACCAACTAATCCGCTCACCGTTTGTCCAACCCTTAGATTCAAAGCCGAGGTGCCGGTGATCCGGTCACTATCGATTTGAATTCTCTCCGGGTTGTTGTCCCAGAGTGGAATCGCGCAAGCGCCTGGTCCCTCGCAAGGTGGTGCCGCTAAAGGCGCCTGAATTCCAGCCTCGCGAAACGGCGTAGGCACTCCGGCAAACACTGCTGCAAAAACTCCATTAGAGGTCGATGTCGCACTCGCCTCGTTGACATTGCCGTCCGTCGGTGCAACCACCGTCATACTCGGCAGACTCACACGCATCCCTTCAAATCGTTCCAATTGCTGCACTCCCCCACCGGCATTCAGAAGTGTCGAATCGATCGCCACCGGCGAAGGCAAACTAACTCCACTCGCCAGCACAGAAAGCCCGATCAGCGTCGTCAGTTCCGTCGTCGATCCACCAAGCAAGTCAGTGCTCGCAGTAAATTCCAAAACAGTTCCGGTTACCTGAATCCTCTGGCCAACAGAAACGGTAGGCGCACTGGAACTGAACGCCAGGATCCCCTCGCTCGTAAGCGGGTTGCTATCTGTGTCTGCAGTCTCGTTTTGAAGATAGAATCCATTGTTCCTCACGGCGGTCACCACGCCGCGCGTGGTCACCGTTTGCCCAACCAGCGGAGAAGCCAGCCCAGAACCTTGAATCAAATTGATGTTCGTTGTCGTGAGTACTGGTGCAATCACCAGCGAATAAGCCTGGGCTCCAGTACAAGCCGTCGGCGTTGTCGAATCAGTCGCCGTAATCGTGACAGGGAAGCTTCCGTTTCCAGCGTGGGTGCCACTAATGGTGCTGCCGGTGAGGTTGATGCCACTCGGCAATGCCCCACTGGTAACGGCAAAACTATATGAAGCTACTCCACCAC
>CAZZGS010000385.1:0-4944 GCA_964653845.1 uncultured Bryobacter sp. | reverse complement strand
GAGCGAGGGCAGGTGTTGGCCGAGGGTGCGATAGTCGGGGCGGAAATCGTGGCCCCATTGTGAGATGCAGTGGGCTTCGTCGACGGCGACGAGCGAAGGCTTGCGCTTGGCGAGCATCTCGGGGAAGCCTGGGACACGGAGACGCTCTGGGGCAATGAAGAGGAATTGCAGACGGCCGGCGAGGTAGTCGATGCAAGCCTGGCGGGAGGCGGCGCGGTCGCGACCGGAGTGGATGCGCTCGACGGCGAAGCCTCGTTCCTGGAGTTTGGCTACTTGATCTTCCATGAGGGCGATGAGCGGGCTGATGACTAGCGTGGTGCCGCCTCTTGCCAGACCTGGGAGTTGGTAGCAGAGGGACTTGCCCGCTCCCGTGGGCATGACCAGGAGGGCGTCGCGACCTTCTACTACGGCGCGGCAGACTTCTTCCTGGCCGGGGCGGAATTCGCTGAAGCCGAAGGACTGGTGGAGGATGTCGGGGAGTTCTGTAGGCACGGGCGCGGGCTCTTTGATCGTGGATATGGTCGAAGATGTAGTGGCGAGACTGATCGGTTTGTCGCCTACTTTTCCGACAACTTCGCGCACGTAATCTTCGATGCCGGCCATGAAGGGGGCGAGTTCGGCCTGGCCACGCTCCATGCGTTTGAGCTGGGCTTCCCATTGGCCGGTCATGGCGGGGCTCTTTACTTCCGGGTGGACGACCTCAATCAGATGGATGCCTTTGTCGGTGGCGGCGAGGGCCTTGGCCTGACGCTCGATGTAGCCGCGCTCGACCAGGACTTCGATGATGGAGGCGCGGGTGGCGGGGGTGCCGAGGCCGGTCTCTTTCATGGCGTCTGATAGTTCTTTTTCGTCTAGGGTCTTGCCGGCGGTCTGCATCGCTGTTAGGAGAGTTGCGTCGGTGAAGCGCTTGGGGGGGCGGGTTTTCTTGAGGGTGGACTCGGCTTTGATAACGGCCTGGAGTTGGTTGAGTTCGAGCTCTGTTGGAAGAGTTTGTTCGCCTGATTCCTTCTCTTTGCCTTTGATGTCGAGGACCTTCCAGCCTTGCTGGCGGATGAGGGTTCCGGTGGAGTGGTAGGTGTCGACGATTGCGTTGTTGGTGATCGCCGTGATCACCGTTGTGACGTCGGTGAGGTAGTCTTCGTGCCAAGCCGAAAGGAGACGGCGGGCGACCAGATCGTAGAGGTTGCGCTCGTCTTCGGTGAGGTTGGCTTTGGCTGGTGAAGTTGCAGTGGGGATGATGGCGTGGTGGTCGGTAATCTTGGTGTCGTCGACGTAACGGAGGCCCAAGGGACGCTCGCCGCTGCCTTCGGCCACGAGACCTTTGTAGCTGGGGGCGACGGCTTTGACTACTGAGGCGAGGCCGGCGGCTACGGTTTTTGAGAGGTGGCGCGAGTCGGTTCTGGGGTAGGAGATCAGCTTGTGGGTTTCGTAGAGTTTTTGGGCTAGATCCAGAGTCTTTTGGGCGCTGTAGCCGTAGAGGCGGTTGGCGTGGCGTTGCAGCTCTGTAAGGTCGTAGAACTGCGGGGGAACCATCTTTTTCGATTCCGATTCGAGCGAGGCGATGTGGGCGACGCCGGTCTTGGCTCGAGATGTGATTTCTTTGGCCGGGGCGGGATCGGCAGGGAGGCGCATGGCCTGTTGCATGCTTTCGCCTTGCTTGGGGGTGCTGAACCAGTTTCCAATGTAAGTGGGCTTGCTTTGGACGCCTTGGGGTGAGAAGGTGACGGCTACTTCGCGATATTCTTCGGGGACGAAGGCCTGGATCAAGAGTTCGCGTTCGACCAGCATGGCGAGGGTAGGGGTTTGGACGCGGCCAACGGAGAGGGTTTCGTCGTAGGCAATGGAGTAGGCGCGGGAGAGGTTCATGCCGACGAGCCAGTCGGCTCGGGAGCGGCCACGGGCGGCGTTGGCAAGACCGTCGTATTCGCTGGAGTTTTTGAGGGCGGCAAAGCCCGCAGTGATGGCGTCGGCTGTTAGGGAGGAGATCCAGAGGCGTTGGACGGGTTTGTTGGTTTCGGCGGCGTCGTAGATATAGCGGAAGATGAGTTCGCCTTCGCGCCCGGCGTCAGTGGCGCAGATGATACGTTCGACTTTGGGGGAGTTAATGATTTTGCGGATAGTTTCGAACTGGTCTTTGGTTTTTTCGTAGACGACCAGGGGCCAGGCTTCGGGAAGCATGGGGAGGAGATTGCGACGCCAGAACTTCCATTCGGGCTTGATTTCATGGGGTTGAGCGAGGGAGACGAGGTGGCCGATGGCCCAGGTGACGATATGGCCGCCGCCATGGAGGAAGCCGTCACCCTTTTGGGTGGCGCCGAGGACTTTGGCGATGTCTCGGGCTACGGAGGGCTTTTCGGCAATGACGGCAGTGATAGACAAGAGGAGCTTCTATTTTAGCTGGCATCAAGAAAAATAGCGGTGTCATCTGGGGAGATGACACCGCTTTGATGGAAGAAGAAGACTGAAATTTGAGACTAGAAGCGGCGTCGGGCGGCAAGGGCGATGCAGGCGAAGCCGACGAGGGCTAATGTGGCAGGTTCGGGAACCTGACTTTCTACTGTGGGGATAATTGGATCGTTGGGACGCAGGATGGTGTGGTTGTCGGTTTCGAAGCCTGTGGATGTGCCGTTGTTGTAGAACATCACCTGATCGAAGACGGTGCCCTGGGTACCGGTGAAGTTGAAGAAGGCGTACTTTTCACCTGTGTTTTGGCCGGTGTTGGGATTGCCGCTGTAGGCGGAAGAAGGTGTCGCGAAAACCTGGCTGGTGGTGAAGGCCTGAACCAGATTGCCGTCGTTGAAAAAGCGGAGTTCGTTCTTGTTATCGCCAGCCTGCCAGTTGAGACCAAAGAAGTTGATGTCATTGCCGAAATCGAGGGTGTAGGAAGTGGTGTTGCTTTGCGCACCGACGGCGATGTAGATGGATTGGTTGGCGCCGCCCCAGGCGTTGGGGTTTGAGATTACAGCGCCCGGGCTGTATTGACCGATTTGTGAGGTGTGGGCACTAAGGGCACCGGTGGCGAGGAGGTTGAAGGATTCGGTAATCGTACCGGAGATTGAGGTCTGCTGCACTCCAGCATTTTCGACCGTGAAGACGATTGCGGCATGAGCGGAAGTGGCAGCCAGTAGCGTAAGAGCGAATGTCAATTTGTTTTGCATGAGTTGATCATCGCGGTTAGCAAGAACTGGAACCAGAACCGAAAATACTCAAACGAATGGAAAAAGTAAGGAATACCTCTTATGGACCGAAGGGATAGAGTTGAGAGAAAAGATCAAGAAATCTCGAAACCTTCTCTGGCTGCTACTTCGCGAAGGGCAATATCTGCGGTGAGGAAGATCGGCTTTTCCTTGTTGTGTTTTGCCTCGGCTGAAACCGGAGGAATCGGAAACTCACGACTCCTTCGCCTCGCTCTAAAGACTTGGCTGCCTGGTTTCGCTTTCCGCTGCTTTGAAGTTCCGCCGAGAGGACTAGGCTCCCATCCGCACTCGAAGTGGGCACTCATACGGCCCGGTGCATATTTAGATTATGTACCTCAAGCTGGAGAAGAGGTGCTGTTATCTGATGTGCGACTTTGCGATTGTAGTCGCCAAGCCAAGGCTGATGCCGCAGTCACCAACTCATCGGTCTTTAACGTCGCATAAAGCAGGCCGTCAAAATGTCAATTGATCCAGGTCTAGTAGGTCGGGCATGGCCGGTAGAGATTTCCACTCACCCTGCCCCTCGAGTGCGTATCTGACGACAGCTTAACGCCGACGTTCAGTCGAGGCCAGCCGCCTGATCCTATCTGATGACTTTAGTATCAAGATGATTCTCGATCCTAAGTGCCGGCCCCAATCAATGCGGCGAAAGTTGGAGTAGTTGCCGATAGAATTTGAAGGAGTCTGGCGAGGCTTCGGTTTCGGTCTTTCGCCTGTTGGCGCAACTTGGTTAATACCAGTTCTGGATCCAATTGCCAAAGCCGAATCAGGAAATCCTGGGGATGTTGGGCTTCGAGAGCCCATGGTTCCAAGTGTTCTCGTCTGAAGTGTCGAAGATTGAAAGTCAAGATTAGGGGCGCACCACCATGAACCGCTGCTGCTGTCACGTGCCTGTCTTTTTCTTCATTGGTCATCATGGGGATGAGTCTCTCGAAATCCCGGACGGATGAGTTGCAGAAATGAGTGCGCAATTGCGATTCGAAGTGTTGGACCAAGGGTGGAGGCCAACCTAGCTTTAACTCAAGTGTGCGAGTGGTCTCGCGGAGAATTTCATCGGACCAAATGGGCTCATAAAGTTGAGGGTGTTCTGCAAGCCGGAGTAGCGTGTCGCATAGGGAATAGTTCGCCAGCACGCAGGCGTCGAGGGTGACGCGAATGAGCGGTTTGGTCACTGACCTGGGATGTAGACCCGTTCGTAGAGGCCAGCACGGTCGACTGCATCGCCAATGCTTCGAAGTGCCTCAATCCTTGCTGCGGCGCGCTGTTCTTCGGCCAAGAGGAGCCGGACGGCCCGCTCAATGAGTTCATCGGAACTATTGAAGTGGCCGGCTGCGATCTCTTGATCGACCTGATTTTTCAAATCGGCGGGTAGAGTGACTTCCATAAGGGATCTCAATTGAAGTTTAATGCAAGTTGGGTTTGGGTTTTTTAGCCGCGCGATCGGAGACCTATCCGCAAGTGCAAAAGTTTAGGTGTGTGATTGGGTTGTGTGTCTTTGTTCGATTGCGTTTCGATACCGTTGTGTTTCTCATTTATCAGCTGAGGGTTGCCGTTATAGGTCTTGGAACGGGACTGCCCTTGGCGAGCATTCCACGTCGAGGCTTGAGCGGCTTTCGCTTTCTGCGCCGCTGCCTAGCTGTCAGGTCTTACAGATTGGCAGTTCAGAGGGCAGAGCCGCCAGCGCGGAACCTGGACGCTTTCTCAGACTAAGATCAATCATGGCGCAAACTTTCGATGTAACATTCAA
>CAZZGS010000384.1:0-4945 GCA_964653845.1 uncultured Bryobacter sp. | reverse complement strand
CGGCACGTTTACCAGTTGATAAGCCGAACTTACGGCATGACCTGTATCGATCAACGGCGTGTAGGTTGCCTTGGCTGCGTCGTACCATTTGCCTGCTGCCGCTTCGCCACCGGTATCCTGCGCCGCTGCAACGAGCTCAAATCCCTGGCCCTTTAACTCTGTGTAGATATTCTGCCAGACTGGCAGATCGAGGCGGCATCCTCACCAGGAGGCCCAGGTGAGCAAGAGTACCTTGCGTCCCCGAAAATCCTTGAGCTGCACCATAGTGCCTTTGCGATCCCGTACTGCAAAATCAGGCGCTTGCCGCGATTCGAGAAATCCTGTGCGTAAGACGGGCATCTCGCCGAAACTCCAAAGGTCGCCCTCATTTACAACAGACTGCTTGACCTTGCGCGCGAAGCCACTCAAGTTGAACCAGTTCTTGTTCTTGAGATCTTTACTGAGCGGAATGCAGATATCGCCCCGGCAAGCGCCCTGCGGCTTCACTTCAAACTGATTGATTTTGGGCAGGTCTTTGGATTCGATCCAGAGGTCGCCTTTTTCTACGCGGCTGGTGGCCAGTGAAGTTTCCCGGTCTTCATAGAGTACTTTGGAAACACTCACAGGCGCAGCCCAAAGTGCGGTTCCACTCATAAGTAAGAGACGGCGATTCAGCATGCCCAATTGTAGCGGGCTAGCTGGAACTCTTTTGCGTCTTCGAAGCCATTACGGCCAACTCATCGCAGCGATTGTTGTCGGGGTGATCGGCATGACCTTTTACCCACTTCCACGTTGCATCATGACGCGCTACCTGCGCATCGAGCTCTTCCCAGAGGTCCTGATTCTTCACCGGCTTCTTGTCTTTAGTCCGCCAGTTGTTGCGCTTCCAACCATGAATCCACTCGGTGATTCCCTTGCGCACGTACTCAGAGTCGGTGGTGATGGTAACCTGGCAGCGCTCTTTGAGAAGCTTCAGACCCTCTACGGCAGCTCGCAACTCCATCCGGTTATTAGTGGAGGGTGACTCGGCTCCATAGAGTTCTTTCTTGTGCGCCCCATACTTTAGAATCGCGGCCCAGCCGCCGGGTCCGGGGTTTCCTGAACAGGCCCCGTCAGTAATCAGTTCCACAGTCTTCATGCCGCGACGATCTCTGCCTCTTGTTCTTTGGAGAAAAATTCTTCTACTGCCTGGATGATTTCTTTCGCCTCATGATGCTTGTAGATCCCTGATCGAAGGTGTGCGCCGTTTCTGACGCCGTGCGTGAAGTAGCTGGTGAACTGCTTCATCTTGCCAACCGCTTCTGGCCAGTTGGTTTCCTCAAGCATCGTGAAGTAGCGCTTCATGATTTCGTAGCGATCAACATGCGTTGGCTGCCAATAGGTGCCCGTTGCCAGGTACTCGCTAATCTGCCGGAAGATCCAGGGGTTGTAGCTGGCGGCGCGGCCCACCATCACTGCATCGCAGTTGGTCTGTTCGATCATGCGAACAGCATCTTCGGGGGTGATGATGTCGCCATTGCCGATCACCGGAATCTTGACTGCGGCTTTGAGTTCAGCGATGCGAGTCCAGTCGGCTTTACCGGCGTAGCCTTGCTCGCGGGTGCGGGGGTGCAAGGCGATTGCGGCCAGTCCAAGGTCTTCGGCAATCTTGCCCATTTGGACATGAACGAGTTCGTGATCATTCCAGCCGGCGCGGAACTTCATGGTTAGAGGAATCTTGATCGCCGATTTGACGGCCGTCAGAATTTCGACAATTAGAGGCAGGTCTCGCAGGCAACCGGAACCACCGTTGCACCGAACTACCTTTTTTACCGGGCAGCCAAAGTTGATATCGACGAAATCAAAGCCCAGGTCTTCGCAGTGGCGTGCAGCATCGGCCATCACCTTCGGGTCTGAACCAAAGAGCTGCGAAGAGATAGGATGTTCCTCTGGCTCAAAACAGAGGTAGCGCTTCTCGGTCTTCGATACCTTCTTTGAACGCACGCTCGCAACTACACCGTGGCTAGATGTAAATTCCGTCATGATCAAGCCGCACCCGCCTTGATCGCGGATCAGGCGGCGGAAAACGGTATCTGTGACCCCCGCCATGGGGGCAAGAACTGTCGCGGGAACTATATTTTTGGGACCAATCGGAAAACTAGCCGGGAAAGCACGCATCTTTCTCTATTATGCGGGGTTTCGGGAGTAGACTACGAGAAACGAAGCAGCTTGCGGTTACGTCAGGAGATGTATGAATTCAAAGATCCTATTGGCCTTCGTCGGCGGAGCGGCATTGGCAGGTGCTCTGGCTGTGTTTTTGACGAAGGGCGCCGATTCGAAATCAGAGCCTGTAGCTGCCAATTCTTCCGTTGCGGCTGTGGTGGAACGGCCGGTGGAGAGTGCATCAGGCCATGTGGCCGACGTTGCGGCTGGAATAGAAGCGGTGAGCCCGCGTGCAGTTGACACAACCCGGCGGGAAACTAAACTGCCCAAGGCTGCTCCAGTCGTTGTGAAGAAAGGCAGAGTCGCCGAGCCGGTCAAGACTATACCCGACTCTTCTGTGAACAAAGCCTCGAATGACAGCGGCAGCGGCGGGGTGATTCTGCCACCATTTTCTTCCAGCCCGCCTGAGACGGCCAAGTCCGCCAGGGAAGAACCGAAGCGCGCTGAGATCATGCGTCCCGATCCGGTGGTGAAGCAGCCCGCCCGCACTCCTGAGATAGTAACTGTGCCGGCCGGAACCAGCATCAGTGTCAGGATCAACTCGACCATCAATTCTGAAAAGAACATTGCCGGCGATTCATTCAGCGCAACTCTTGATGCACCGCTTATGGTGAACGATATTGTGCTCGCTGAGAAGGGTGCAAAGGTTGAGGGCAAGGTGGTTGAGGTGGATCGTAGCGGCCGGGTAAAGGGTACTGCCCGTCTATTGCTGGCTCTGACCAGGGTGCAATTGAGCGATGGCCAGAAAGTAGACCTTACGACCGATTCCTGGGAGCGTGTGGCCGAATCGTCAGCAAAGAGTGATGCAGCCAAAGTTGGCATCGGTGCCGCTTTGGGAGCAGCCATTGGGGCGATTACCGGTGGAGGCAAAGGGGCGGCTGTAGGTGCAGCCAGCGGAGCGGGTGCTGGTACCGGTGTTGTTCTTGCTACTCGTGGCAAGGCGGCTCAGATTGATGTCGAAACCAGAATTCCTTTTCGCTTGAGCAACGCGCTGACCGTGACTGAAAAGATCAACTGAGATAGAATTAAAAGAGTAGGGAATGCCGGTATAGCTCAGTTGGTAGAGCGCCTGATTTGTAATCAGATGGTCGTTGGTTCGATTCCGACTACCGGCTCCAAATAACTCATTTAGAATCAATTCAATAGGCCCAATTCGGTGGGCCTATTGTTGTTTTTACTACTCCCCAAACTTTAGATCCTGCCTTATAGTCGATTCTTTTGAAAGCCTAAAAGAATTCGGTCCAGTTTCGCGAAAGGCGGGGGCGGAGTGCGGCAGATTTCGAACGGCGTCGATAGATCGAGATGGATTTTATACCGCCATTCGGGCTCGACGGGCTTGCGGTGTCGCCAAGAGGCTCTCAATGCCAGCAAAACTAACAATTCTTCAACGGTCCGCCCACTGCCCCTCTCACTGCCTCGCCATCCTTGCTTAATTGCCGCCTCTAGTCAACGCAGTTGCTCCGCTACCCGTCAAAACAAACATTGCAGCAGAGAGTTCTGCACCAGTCGCACTTATACATCCTCACCTGCGTCCCCTCGCCAATGAGCCTCTACCCCAAGTGAGGAGGAAACAACCAGCGGCCGAAAATGCAGGTGCTCACTTTTTACCGGCCAAAGCCGATAAGTCGGATCGTGGGTCTCTATCCGCATGTGATACTCTTTCATTAAAGAATTCCCCGATCGGTTAAATTATGGAAATCCCCCAAGGCAAATCCTTGCTGGCATCTGACGGAAGTAACTTATCCGGCGGGACCACGCCCGCTCCGGTGGAGCAGTTGTCCAAACTGCTGGCATCCGCCTTGAGGGATACATCGGAGAGCGTGCTGATTACGGACGCTTCCATGGAGCTTCCCGGTCCCAATATCTTGTACGTCAATGCTGCGTTCACTCGCATGTCTGGATATGAGGCTCATGAGGTAATCGGGCAGAGTCCTCGAATTCTGCATGGGCCGCTCACAGATCGTCTTGTCATGGAGCTGCTCAAGGCAGACCTGCGCGCGGGCCGCCCGTTTGAGGGAGAGACAACCAACTACAGGAAAGACGGGACCGACTTCCTGATGCAATGGCGCATCTCGTCTGTGCTCGACGACGCCGGTCTAACCACGCATTACGTGGCCGTGCAGCGCGATGTAACCGAAGAGCGGAAACGGGAGCAGGAGTTGCGGACAGCGCGGAAGAGTGCAGAGGCCGCAGCGCGGGCGAAGGCCGAGTTCCTGGCGGTGATGAGCCATGAGATTCGGACGCCGATGAATGGGGTGTTGGGGATGACCTCCATATTGGCCGAGACGAGCCTTACCCCGGAGCAGCGCGATTACCTGGACACGATTCGCGCCAGCGGTGATGCGCTGTTGTCGATCATCAACGATATCCTCGATTTTTCCAAGATCGAAGCCGGCCGGATGGACCTCGAAGTCATCCCGTTCGATTTGAATGAGTTGGCCGAAGAGACGACGGATCTAGTGGTTCCGCAAGGGCAGGACAAAGGCCTGGAAATCATCTTGGAGATTGAGCCGAATCTTCCACGCGTGATGGGCGATGCGGGAAAAATCCGCCAGGTGCTGCTAAATCTGCTGACGAACGCCATCAAGTTTACGTCGACTGGAGAGATACGTCTTTTGATCGAGACCAAGGAACGAGCGGATGTCTCGATTTCGATTCGAGTCATGGTCCGCGATACCGGGATCGGGATTCGCCACGAAGCTCAGCAGCGGCTATTTTCGGCGTTCGTTCAAGCAGACAGTTCAACCACCCGGAGGTATGGAGG
>CAZZGS010000383.1:0-4947 GCA_964653845.1 uncultured Bryobacter sp. | reverse complement strand
GTCCACAAGGACGTCGTTGCCGAGGTAGGCTGTGTCTCCAAAGTAATTGACCGCGCGTGAGGGATTGGGATAGAAGCTGGCTAACTTGAGGCCAATAGGATTGAGGCGGGAGGCGGGGATGATGCCGTTTTCAAAGGGCGTACGAGTGACTGTGCCAGTTGCGTCGAGGCGGCTGGTGAGAGGGTCGAAGATGGCGAAGGGGCGACCTGTCCTGTCCAGGGATCTAGAGAAGTTTCCATTGCGTTCGAGCTCGGTAGGAGTGGCAAGCTCTCGTGATAGGGCGGACTTCTGCCGGTATGCCTCTTGGGCGATGAACCAGAAGGATTTGTTGCGGCCATTGTAGATTTTGGGAATGACTACAGGGCCGCCGATGGAGCCGCCGAAATTGCGGAAGGGTTGGTCAGGACGGGCGATGCCGTTGCGGTTGTTGAAGTAGTTGTTAGCGAGGAATTGCTTTTCGCGGAGGTAGCCGAAGAGGGAGCCGTGGATCTGATTGGAGCCACTCTTAAGGAAGGTGTTGAACATGCCGCCGCCGGTTCGGCCGACTTCTGCGTCAAAGGTGGAGGCCTGGATTTTGACCTCCATCACCGCCTCCAGTGTGGGGATGATGACCGCGCGGTTGGTTGAGTCTGTGATGGGCACGCCATCGAGAAGGTAGTTGTTGCCGCGGATGGGGCCGCCGGCGATAGAGATGGCAGAGCTGCCGCTTTGATCCTGCATGCGGTTGAAGCGGGGATCACCGGCCTGGACGACGTTGGGGGCGAGCTTGGCAAACATGAAGGGGTTGCGGCCGAGGTTGGGGAGATCGGTCAACTTTTGGGCGTCGATGATTTGACCGGTGGAAGCGTTGGCGGTCTCCATGAGGGGGACCTCCTCGGTGACGTTAATGGACTGGGTGACTTCGCCGACGTTGAGTTTGAAGTCGAGGGTGAGGAAGGTTTGGGTGGCGATGATAACGCCGGTGCGGTCGAGACGGCTGAAGCCTGGGGATTCAATGATGACTGAGTAAGTGGCTGGATTGACGCTTTGAAAGACGAAGTCACCGACATCGTTGGTGAGGGTGGCGCGGGTGATGTTGGTGGCCTCGTCTTTAAGCGTGATCCTGGCGACGGCGACGGCGGCACCGGCTGGGTCTTTGACACTGCCGCGAAGTCCGCCCTGGTACGACTGAGCCGGGAGCATCGTGGCAAAACAAAACAGGAGAAACGGGAGTGCAGTTACGCTTGGGCGCATGACACACCTCTTTCGAGATAGACGATTTGTTCTGGGTTGCTCAGGACGTAGAGCTAGGGGTTCGCGAAGGATCTGGGTTCAGCCAAGATCAGTGTGGAGTTAGCGCAGCGCTGGTGGATGGCGATTCGGCCGAACTTGGCCGGGCCAGGACAGTGTCGTAGAGCCAGCGCCCGAGATAGAAGCTGCAGCCGATTGCGACGGCAACAACGGCATTGATCAACAACGTGGCCAATGCGGTGGACAGAAAGGCGCCTGAGTCGACCGGACGCATTCGCGTCAGGCGGCCCCAAGTGCCCCATTCGAGAAGACAGATGCCAACATAGGCAGTGACGCCGGCGAGGGCGGGAAGAGGGATATGCCCAACCATTTCAGAGCCGAGCCCAAGAAAGGCCAGGAGCATGCCGGCATGGACCAAATTTGAAATGCGGCTGGAACCGCCGCAGCGGACATTGGCTAACGAGCGGGCGGGAATGCCGACGCTCATGGGAGCGGCAAAGATGCCGCAGACTACGTTGGCGATGCCATAGGCGCCGAGTTCGCCATCGGCATCAGAGGGACGCATAGGGCGATGACGGCCACGGAAGTGTTCGACGACGCGTGAGGTGATCAGGAGGTTGATGCTTGAGACGACCGCCAGGCCAAAGCCTTCGTTGACGAGGGCGAAGACTTCCTGGGGGCTCCAGGTGAAGCCCATGAAGGGTGGGATGTCGAGATTGAGCTGACCAACTTCTTTTTCGTGCATGCCGAAGGCAACTGAGACGCCGATGGCGGCAAGAATGCCGAGGAGAGGGGCGGGAAGTTTGTTATTGATGCGAGCGAAAAGGAAGGCTCCACCGATGACGATGACGCCGAGGAGAAGTGGAGACCATTGGGTTGTCCCGATGTAGAGGAAAACCATCTTAACCTGTGCGGGGATGGCTGAGGGCCAGGTGACATCTTTGGGAATCTGGAGGCCGAAGATGGTGCGGAGCTGGTTGATGACCATCATGGCGCCGATACCGCAGGAGAAGCCAGAGACGACCGTGTGAGGAATTTTGGAAATATGGCGGCCGAGTTTGAGCACGCTGAAGATCATCATGAAGACAGCGGCGACGAGGGTGACTTTGGCGCAACCGGCGAGGCCTTGTTGTTGGACGGCTGAAACGAGAAAAGGAAGTGTGACGGTAGAGGTGCCGCCGATGAGAACTGGATTGCGGCCAAGAAGAGCGGTAAGAGGAGCTGAGATGAGGGAAGTAAAGAGACCGTAGATTGGAGGAATGCCCATGAGGGTGGCCATAGCGAGGCCGTAGGGCAAAGCAATCAATGCTGCAATGGCACCGCCGAAGATATCGCCACCGAGGTGTTTCCAGGAGTAATCGATCTTAGGGAGTTTCAAGGTCGTCCTAAAAGAAAAGATTCTGAGTCAATTGTAGAGGGCGGACGCGGACGCGGCAGCCGCCCTCTATTGGAGCATTACGACAAAACTATGCCTTGGCTGTAGCCATGACCTTTTCGTGAGCAACCTTCCACTTGGCCATTTCCTCGGGGAGACCGATGGAAACACGGACCAGGGTAGGCATTGAGGGCCATGCGCGGCCAACGAGAACCTTTTCCTTGAACATGCCTTCAATGTAGTTGCGGGCGGGCATCTTCACGTCGATCATGAACTTGTTGGAGACCGAAGGAATGAAGGAATAGCCCTTGCCGGTGCACCAGCTGAGAGTGTTGTTGCGGGTTTCTGCAATGATGGCGCGGCGCTTCTCAACCAGGCCCTTGGCGCGGAGAGAGGCGGCGGCACCCACCATGCCGGTGACGGGGTGTGCACCGGATGAATAGGGCATGAGCTTCTTGAGCAGGTCGGGGCGGCCGATGGCTGCACCGGCCCGGAGGCCGGCCATACCGAAGAGCTTGGAGAAGGTACGGAGGATTATGACGTCCTTATCCTGCTGTACGAAGTCGGAACCGAAATCGGCACCGGTGAGGTGGAGGTAGGCTTCGTCAAGGATGACAACCGAGCCAGCCGGCTTGTTCTTGATGAGCCATTCGATGTCGCTCTTGGGGGTCAAGGTGCCAGTGGGGTTGTTGGGGTTGCAGATGTAGAACGCGCCGGCATTGGGGTCGGCAGCGAGCATCGCTTTAACGTCATGCTTGTAGGCGTTGGCGGCATCAAGTTTAACCTTGGTGACCTTGGCGCCGACAAACTGAGCAGCGCGGGCGGCAGCCTCATAATCGGGATCAGCAGTGACGAGGCCGCGCTCTTTCGAGGTGAAGGCGATCACTGAGTAATGCAGAGGAGCCGAGGAACCGGCGAAGGGCATCACGTAGTCGGGCTTGACGCCGTCGATGTCGGCCTGAACCTTGGCGAACTCGTAAGTCTTTTCGTACATGTAGCGACCGCCGCCCTTAATGACGGCGTACATGGCTTCTGCAGCTTCCGGGCAGGGACCAAGGGGATTTTCGTTGGCGTTGATGCGGACGGCGTCTGCCGGAACATCCATACGCATGGAAAGTTGAGCCAAGGCGGCTTCATTGTAAAAGGGGAGGGCTGCGCCACCGGCAACGAGTGCGGAGATACGGCCAAAATTGCGACGGCTGACACCGCGCTTGAGAAGATCCTGTTGGGCTTCAGAGCTTAAGAGCGACATATTTTTTGATCTGTTCCTTTCGAGCTTAACTACTGGGTTGTATACATTATATGTGCCGTTTTCGCCGGATGCGCCTTTTTATTGACGATCCGGCGAATTTTTCGGCAGGAAACACGCATCCCGTTACGAAGGCGACATTCCTTTTGCTGCTGTTTAGAAGAACAAGCGGAGACCAAGCTGGACCATTCGAGCGAAGTTGGCTTGCTGCGTGATACGACCGAAGGATCCGTTACCCACGGCTGAGTTGGGAGCACGGAAGAGCGGGGTGTTGGTGAAGTTGAGAGCTTCTGCGCGGAACTGAGCCTTGAACCGCTCGGTGATGGCGAAGTTCTTGAACACGGAGACGTCCCAGTTGACTTGACCGGGACCACGCAGCCCGACTGTGCGGGAGACGTTGCCGAAGGTGAGGACAGGGGTGGTGGTGAAGGCAGCCGGGTTGTACCAGGCGTCGATACGCTGGCCCACGCTGCCGGTGCCTGCGGGATCTACACCAGTTGCATTCGGACGCTGACGGGCAGTACCGAAGGGGCTGTTGAGATTATTGTTCATGAAGAACTGGGTGGGGAAGCCTGATGAGAAGGTGCTGACCGCATTGACGCTCCAGCCGCCAAGGAGGAGGTTGGGGACGTAACCGGCGCTACCCATGAAGGCGCGACCCTTGCCGATCGGGAGATCGTAGGTAACGGAGTTAGTGAGGCGCTGGGGGGCATTGGCGTAGCTGAGGCCACGTTCTGCTTGCAGGTCATATACGTTCTGGGGACCGGCATTACCGGCATTCTGGTTGTTGCCCGCGCCGCCGCCGGCATTGTCCATGTTCTTGGAGAACGTATAGGCGGTGAGGAAGTTGAGACCGTGGCTATAACGCTTCTGGACCTTGACGGTTAAAGCGTTGTAGTCTGCGTTGACATAAGAGTCGTTGAGGAAGGTGACGCCGGCGAACTGCGGAAAGGGGCGCAGAGTCTGCTGACGTTCGATGGTGGCACCACCAACCGCATTGGATCCGCCCCTGCCGAAGTAAGGGTTGGGAACGGCGGTGCGCAGTGCCGTGGCACCGAGGCCAAAGTTGGAGGGATTGAGCTGGTTCATGGAG
>CAZZGS010000382.1:0-4969 GCA_964653845.1 uncultured Bryobacter sp. | reverse complement strand
TGGGTCTTTATCTCTTCGTCATTCAATAACGTCATTGGATGGTTCCTCCTTGATTTGGAATCCACTGGCAAACCTGTCTGGCCTGCCGTTGCCCTACAGTTAGCATCATTTCAAGTCGGTTACAAGGGTCAATTTTCTTGTTTCAAGGCAAAGTAGCTGAACAAGAGGGCCGCCTCGCCGTCACCGTAATAGCCGCTGCGCCGGCCTACCTGTCTGTAGCCAAGAGAAGCGTAAAGCGCGATGGCAGCGACATTGCACTCACGTACTTCGAGGTGCCAGACCTCAGCCAGACGCATCATTTCCTGAAGCAGAGCTCGCCCGAGGCCTGTGCGTCTGGCCAAAGGATCTACTGCAAGGTTTAACAACTCGCCTTCGCCGGCTACAACGCGGTACATCGCAAAGCCAAGCAATCGACCTTCAGACTCCGCCACGATCGATGGATAACCATCCGCCCAGGTGGCCGCTCCATCGCTTTGCTGGATCAACTCGCGAAAGCCTGCCCAGTCTTCAGCAACGCCCTCTCTTAGGACAACAGGCTCTCCCACAAGGCCTCCTGCTCTCGTCCGATCGCCCGCCAGTCGAACTTGCTCTCAACTACGGCCCGCGCTTTTTTGGCCAATGCGTGACGCAGACTTGCATCCTTGAGCAGCCGTGCGGCACTGTCGGCAAAAGCCTCTGCGCCCTCGGCAATCCACACGTGCTCTTCGTGTTTTAACTCCAAACCGTTTACCCCGCTCGGAGTGCTCAACATCGCGCGCTCCATTGCCATTGCCTCTAGCGCCTTGATGTTGGTGCCTGCCGAGACAGGAGTGGGGATCAAAACCAGGTTGGCTGCATTGTAGAGCGGTCGAACATCGCTGACAAACGAATGCAGGTTTACGCTTGCAGCGGTTGGAATCGCTCCAAAGGGATAGTAGAGTTCGGGGCTTGGCCCGGCAACTATATCGAGTTCAGCTTCAGGCAGAAGTAGTTGCAGTTTGGGCCAAAACTCTTCGATCAGAAAGCGATAGGCGAGTGCATTCGGGAAGTGCCGGAAGCTCCCGATGAACAACATGCGAGCCCCTGCTGTTTCAGGCTTAGGCACATAGCGTTCAAGATCGACACCATTGGGGATCACGCGGCCTCCGACGGCCAGGCGGTCCTTCTCACTCATCACCACTACACCTTTGAACTTAGGCAGTGCCGCTCGCTCAAATTTTTGCCAGCGCCGCAGATTCCACCAGCTTGTCAACGAGCCCACACGGGCGTGTTCTTGGGCTGCCAGATCCATCGTTACATCGTGTTCGACGAGGACGTCTCCGCCATAAGCCGCGAGCTGTGTGAACTCGGTTTGCAACAAGTCGCGCTTCACGCCTCGCAAGGCTTGATGCATGGCTGGGGTTTCATATTCAACTACTTCTGCAGGGCGTAGGCTCGCCCATCGCAAGCGGCGAAATTCCGGTTTTTGCACCAGTGTCACCCCGCAACAAATGTCCCTCAGCGGGCCGAGTTCTACAGCGTCTTTCGACTCGGTGAAGGCCAGCAAATGTAGGTTGTATTTCGTTGCACACACTCTCAATAGGTTATAAATTCGCACCGCTCCGCCATGGCTCAGCGGCCAGGGTAAATAGGGTGACATAACAGCCACCGTCTTCTTCGATAAGTCGACAGGGCAACCGTCGAATCGAAGGATTTCGGGCGAGTGCACCGTGTCGTCTCGCCAGGGCCGCAGGTGGATTTGATCAATGGGCCAACCCTTTAGGAAGAGCAGGGAACTAAGGGGTGCCTTCCAACTCAGATGAAAGCGCTCGCCGTGTGAGTCGTAGGCGAGCATCCGGGTTGGAGCCAATGCCAGCGCTGCCCGCAACACTTTTGCGTTTGTATCTGGCCCGATCAGTGCCGCAGTATGAGCAATCGAAAAAGGTGCGAACTCTCGTATTAAACGAAGCCAAAGGTTGCCTGCGCTTTCGGATTTCACGAGATCAATCTCCCGGTGTTCGTACCCCGGCAAGATTTCCTTCAACTGCCTTCGCATGGCGGCGACACGATGCGAAGGACCATTGGCGAAGCTAAGTACGTATCGTCTGCGAGGCACGAGGCTTGGTCAGCTCCAGAATCAAATACGCGAGCATTGGTGGAAAGGCAATAGCAATGCAAATCGGCGCAAATCCATATTGGTCGGCTACCCGTCCAATCAATGGGTAAGCAAAAAGCTGCAGGAGCCCGTAACCACCGGTGAGTAGCGACACGCTAAATGCGGCACTGCTCCCTCCATAGGCATCCAGTGGCATCGTGTATAAATTCACACTGGCCGCCGATGAAGCGAAATAGCTGAGTGAAATGAAGACCACCGACCAAGTCACATTCGGGGCGAGCGGCACGACAGCCGACAACATCATTCCAATCGCTCCGAATAGATAAACACGTCGCCTTGCTGCCAGCGGAGCCCAGCCTCGCCGGATCAATTTCATCGATGACCAGCCTCCCAGGAAGGAGCCAACTAGCGAAATCGCTTGCAATAGTGGCGAGAGGTTGTTTGCATCCTGCACCGACATTCCATATGTTTTCACAAAGTAGTGATTTGTCCAGAATGTCCAAAATAGAAAGATTCCGAGTGAGAGTACGTTGGCTATGACAAAGCCCCAGGTTTGAGGCAACTTCAAGATGCTGCGGATATCAAAGCCGCTAGACTCCACACTTGCCGGCTGCGCCGGTGCCTTCTTTGAGGCCCACCACCAGAGCGGAATCCAGAGAAAGCCTAGCCACCCAGCGGCAAAGAATGCGCTTCTCCAACCCCAATTGCCGATGCAGTAATTGGCAATGATCGATGCGAGTAAGCCGCCAATCACCAATCCAAACTGCGACATGGAACTGCCGATGGCTCGTTCATCCTGTTTGAGATAGGTTTGCGCTGCCTTTGCTGTAGAAGGGATTCCTGCCGATTCACCTATCGCCATCAATCCGTGAGTCGCCATCAACCCACTCAGGCCTGAGGTGAATCCACGTGCCATCCCCGAGACGCTCCACCAGACCAGGGCGATCGAAGTACCCAGATTCAAGCCCACCTTGTCGAGAAACCATCCCATGAAGGGAGAGCTCAACATGTAGACCAAGCCAAAGCCGGTCAGGATCCAGCCATACTGTTCGTAGTTCAGATGGAACTCACTCATGAAGGCCGGAGAAACCGCAGCGAGAATCTGGCGATCCAGATAGTTAATGCTTGAGGAGAGATAGAAGATCGCGACGACCCACCAACGATTGGCAACGTTCATTTAAGGCAATAATTCCATGGCCAGCAATTTCTTCTCCTTGAAGCCTGCCTTCACTTTTCGTGGTTGCTTCTGTACTCCACAACTAAAGCTGAATGTTTCCGCCCCGGCTCCGCTCAGTACCAATTTCGAAGGGTTCTCCACATCATAAAGCACGACCTTGCCCGCAGCATCACGAATGGCAAATCGCGCTTTGCCTCCGCCCATGCAATCCACTCGTGCCAGCACCCCGACTGCCGACCCGGTTGGCTGCTCTCCGTCCCACCATTGCTCGATCTTTGTCCCGGGTGGCAGAGGCACCATCTGACCACGCGCCTTGGCCTCGGCCTCTCTCACTCGTCGCAAACTCTCCTGCTTCACACGCTCAACATCCTTGATTCGCGCAGCCTCTGCATCGCGACGAGCCTGCGCTTCGGCTTCATAACGGCGATCCTGGGCACCTAGGCGCAACTGCCTCAGCGTTTCCTTTTCGGCCGGATCAAATGCCGCCCGCTCGGCTGCCGCCCATGCCTTGGATTCTTCGGTAAACAATCCTGCAGCCTGCGCCCACTTGGCCAATTGCCCTTGGTATTTTGCATCCCGTAGTGCTGCGACCGAGGCATCCTTCAAGGCTTTATGGGCCTTGATTGGATCGTTCTCTTTTGAAGCAAAGGCCAGTGCAGCTTCGGGGTAGACGACCTTCAACTGCAGGGCAGTGAAGAGATGCTGCTGGTGCTTCAGGCGATCTGGCTGTCCTATAGCCGCAAGGTAGAGCATCCTGGGCATCGCGAGTGCCTTCTCCGCTTCGATCGCCGCCAGATCTGGCTTGCCGTCTAAAGCATAGGCCGCTGCTACGCAGGCTTGTGCCTCAGGCTCGGCCGCCGATTGAGCGGAACACACCCGGCGGGCACCATCCCGCTGCTTCTCGTCTGTCAATTGCGCGATCGCCAATTGCAAACGGCCGGCTCCAGCTTCGATTTCGCGAGCCCGAAAATCCCGCTCAGGCAATATCGGTCTGGCGCTATAGGTGACCGGCGCGAATGCTGCGCGCGCTGCCGCAGCCTCAGTCCGTAATTCTGCCTCATCCTTCTCAAATCCATTGCGTAAAGCCGTCGGCTTATCTGTCCCCTTCATCAGGTTCGACAAGAATACCCGTATACGGCCGCGATAGGCATCGTTGGTAACGAGGTATTCCATCAAAACCCAGTCTGCAGTCTGCTTGTCGACTGGAGGCAGAGCACCGATTATTACTCGAACGCGTTCTGCATCAATGCTGCTCAAAACCGTCAAGACGGCATCCTCAAGCGATGGCTCGATCGGCCCCGCATTGGTGTCGAGCAACAACTGCAAAACTTCCCGCTTCTGCGCTCTTGTCATAGCGGCATCGCCGAGCAAGAGGCTGTGAACATTTGAGGTCAGCGTCAGCTTGCCAGAGCGTTGTCCCTTGGCGATGACAATTCGAATGGGCCAAAGCGGCTTGGGTTCGGTGATCCCTAGCAAGTCCCCTAACTGGCCACGCATCTGTTCGAGCGTCCCGAGCAACACCTTTGCTGCCTTCACATCCCCTGATGTGAAGATTTCGAAAGGTCCCGTGTTGATCTTCTGCCAGTCTTCGCCCGGCAAAATCCACGCAGCGGCCAGCAGAACCAAAAATGCTCTCACAACACAATCTTACGAAATGCTTTAGAGTGAAGAAATGCTCAGAAGACTTCTTTTGCTATCTATTCCCGCTGCCATGCTCA
>CAZZGS010000381.1:0-4969 GCA_964653845.1 uncultured Bryobacter sp. | reverse complement strand
GACAGGCGTCCTACAAAGAAGACATCAACGGCTTCCTCATCGGCTGGGCCCTCGTTGTAGTCCTGGTCGGTACCATCTGGCTCTGGCTCAGAACTTGATCGCGTGCCGTTTGCCCAACACAAAATTCGCCCTCGAATATTGAGGCCGGTACTGCCCGGCCGCCTCTTGGAAATCCTGAGCGTCAGTCGCGAAAGCTCACCCTGCCGGATCAATCGATGCGCACGATAGTCGCCCTGGCGAAGCGACGCAATGTTCATCGACATCAGGAGACAAAGGATAGTTTTCTTCATGCCTTTGCTCCTACTGTGAGAGCGGCAGAAGCTATGCCATCAGCGAGTCCACCAAAATCATCCCCACAAAAACAAGCCCCCCACTCACGCAAGTGAGTGGGGGGCTTGGGCCGTTTCGCCAAAACTCTATTTCTTTAGTTTCCGCCAGCCTGCCAGGGCTGCTACTCCACTCAGCATCGCCAAGGCAGTCCCAGGCTCTGGTACTCCTGTTTCCGATCCCGGAATCAATCGATCAGCCGTCACCAGGAAAGGACCTGTTCCAAACCCCAAGGTGAGGCTGGTCAAGTTCGTGTTTGCCGTTATTCCAATGATATTGTAGATCAAAGTCAACTCTTCCCTCACCCAAGCCGGGTGTCCATTATTGCCAGCAATACTTCCGTTGGAGTTGGTATATCCCCCAGCTGCGGGCGCACCGATCAACACATTTTTGTTTTTTCCGACCAGCGTTGTGGTGAGAAAATCGCTTGGTGCCGAGGTCTGTTGCCAGTTCGGCGTTCCGCTGATATTTGCGAATGACTTGTTCGCCGCTATCGTGATCAATTGTCCGCTCACGGAGTTAAGATTACCCGTCAATCCTCCAGTGACCGTAAAATCGATGGTGGAGAGCCCCTGAATCACGGATTTCGGGTTGCCGACCAGCCCGTTGATCAGAAGTGTGAGGCTTTGGTTCGACACATCGAACGTTGGGGTGATGGTAACGGATGCGGCGAGTCCTGTTCCGTTGATGTCGCTAGTTGAATAATTAATGGGTGTAGCATTCAAAATAGTTGTACTGAAGATTGCAAGCAAGCTGGCTGTCAAATGAATTTTCATATCTTTACAAGGCCGAGAATAGCAGTCAGAGATGAGTGTTTAAATCTGCTTTGGTACTGAAAAAGTTTGCCCAGTCATGGTACTTTTTTTTCGTTTTTCCCAGTGAATTCAATCAAATGATCGACTTACGCTTAGCCTGTCGCATAGTCCTTCAGCATGCCTGTTAACCCCAAAACCAAGTTCAACGAACCAACCGGCCTTACGGGTGAATGGACTACCCAACACTCCACGCTTTTCTGGCATGCCGACTCTTCACTTTCGGTCAAATTAGCCATCGAAAAGATGTGTGCCAACCTCGCAACTGGCTCCTTGAGACAGAGTTCCTCGAAAAATCCCCGAAAGTCTTCGATTATTGGTGCACCAAGCTCAAAGTCCCAACCGAAGAGATCCACTGGGCTCAGGCCTCGCCAGTCCTGCTCGAACAGGAAATCAGGTCTACCTTGGCTGTTGAAGCCGAAGCTGCATCCAAACGCGAAGACCCGGTACCCATTGCTGCAGTCCAGCAGAAAATCCTCGCCTCCATCCGCTCCGGCTACATGTTCCGCCAGAGTCATAAAGAAGGCAACACCCGGATCTACTTCGACGGTAAGAACTTCGTCCGAATGGATGAGGGCGAATATCCCAACTTCGATACCTACCCAACAGAAGCTGAATTCCTGACGGCTATCCGCCACTTTCATGATTGGAAAGCCCGCCGCGATACCTATCCCAATTCTCCCCCAGAGATAGAAGTCTGGCGCTTCATCCAGTCCGAACTGATGCGCCAGGCAAATCTTCAGCGGAGGGCTTTGCGATACTCTCTCGGCCCCATTCCGCTGACCCGGCGGAATACTGAGCTGAAGTAACTGTGATCACAGAAGCCAACCGACTCGCACACCTCGGTGATCGAAAGACTACGCTGACCCAGCAATTGCTGTGCCTTCGAGATTCGAAGGCGATTGAGGTAAGGTATGAAGGCGCTCCCAGTTGCATGTTTGAAATAGCGCATGAAATGTGAATTGCTCATGTTGAGAAGCTGCGCCGCCTGATCCACCGGGATCGTTTCCATATAGTGCCGGGCCAGATATTGCAGCAGCGGCTGCAGCCGGGCGAATTCGCGAGGGTGTGGCGTTGACACAGACTCCAGCTCCCTCGTTTGCTGACAAATCAGAACCAATATCATCTTCAGGTAGGTTTTGATCACCAGCGCTGAGTGAGCGCGAGGTGTTTGTGATTCCTTGAGAATCCGGCCCATCAAGTCGACAATTTCTTCAGCCACTGCTGATGCCGCTACGACCAGTTGAGGTGTCGAATCGTTCTGTGTTTCAAATGCACGCAAGTATTCGATACCCTCGGCAGTGGATGTGCCGTCAACGACCAGATCGCGACAGAATGCCAGAACTGCGACCTGGCCGCATTGCACTTGCCAGCCTGGAATACGCCTTCCAATCAATAGTAGACTTCCAGCTTCCAGCTTTAGGTGCTGGTCGGCTAATTCCAAAACTGCCGGCCCGTTGCGCACACATACAATCGAATGGCTCCGTGGCGAGTGCACCTCAAATTCATCAATGGCACCAGCATCGAGAAATCTCACCTGTATTGGACGATCTGTTCCTGGCTCTGGACTTTGTCTCATTTCAAAAATCGTTTACACTTGCCAAATGGTATTCTCATGTGATCACTTCGTCAAGGTCCTCGCTAGAATTACCATGCTCGCCGTTCAGTTCGTCGAAATCCCGCCCTCACGAAGCGGGCTGATTTGGAAGCATGAAAACGCCAAGTCCACAGACCGGCACCTGCCTGAGACCGTCGGTGCCGGTGTCGCGATCTTCGACTACAACGGTGACGGATGGATGGACCTCTACTTCGTCAACAGTGGCTCTGCGGATTTCTATGTTCCGCCGAAGCCATTAGAGAACGCGCTTTACCGCAACAACAAGGATGGAACCTTTACCGATGTTACGAAGCTTGCAGGCGTCGGCGGCGGGGGCTTTGGAATGGGGGCTGCCGCTGCTGACTACGATGGCGACGGCGATTCCGATCTGCTGGTCACGCAGTATGGCCAGGACATTCTCTATCGCAACAACGGGAATGGCACTTTCACCGATGTGACCGAAGAGGCCGGGCTCAAAGGCAGTGGCTGGCATACATCGGCAGTCTGGTTTGACTATGATCGCGACGGTAAACTCGACCTCTTCATCGCAACCTATGTCGAGTATCGAAAAGACCTTGTCAAACACTGCTGGGATACTAAGCTAGCGGTGAGTGCATATTGTGTTCCGAAGATGTTCAATTCGACCCGCAGCCGCCTCTTTCACAATCTTGGGCAAGGACGCTTTGCCGATGTCAGCCGGGAAACGGGAATTGCCGCTTATGAGGGCAAAGCTTTTGGTGCCGTAGCGACCGACGTCAACAACGACGGATGGCCTGATCTTTTTGTCGCTAGCGACATGGCACCAAATGCACTCTTCATCAATCAGGCCGGGCTTAGCTTTGAAGACGCGGGCCTCAATTCGGGCGTGGCATATAGCCAGGATGGGGATCCTCGCTCGGGCATGGGTGCCGATGCTGCCGACTTTAATGCCGACGGGTGGCAAGACCTCTTTGTCGCTAACATCGACCAGCAATACTTCTCGCTCTACCGCAACCGCAAGGATTTGACCTTTCATGAAGAAGCGGGCGAGCAACGCCGCGATACGCGCTTGCTCAGTGGTTGGGGGCTCAAGTTTTTCGACTATGACAACGACGGTGATCCAGACCTGATTCTGGCCAATGGGCATCCAGACGACATGATCGCCAAACGCATGCCTGGAGTCAGTTACGCTGAGCCACTCCTGCTCTTTGATAATCGCAAAGGAAGCTTTGCCAACGTCAGCCTGCAGAGCGGTGCTGTGTTCCGGAAAAACTGGAATGGACGCGGTTTGGCGGTGGGTGACCTCGACAATGATGGTGACCTTGATGTCGTAATTTGCATCAACGGCGCGGGTCCTGTCTTGCTCAACAACGAAGGTGGGAATCGAAAGAACTGGATCGGTTTGAGGTTGCGACCGGGTAGCAGCAATCCTCTGGCAGAGGGAGCGGTGATTGAGTGGCAAGCCGAGGGTCTCCCGCAGCGCCGCCTTCGCTCAAGCGGCGGCAGTTTCCTCTCCTCGCACGACCCTCGCGAGATTCTTGGCCTCGGCTCAAGCACGAGGGCAAGCGTCAAGATCACCTGGCCCTCGGGCAAGGTCACTCTGCTGCCGGCCAACAAGGCCGGACAATACCTGGATGCCTGGGAAACTACGGAATCCACCATACAATGATCGTTTTGTCATAGTTTTCGATAGGATTCTCATAACACAAATAAAACCCAACTGGTATCATCAGTATTACAGATTGCTCTTGATGAGCAATCAAGGAGCTTTCCATGCTGAATTCCCGGGTCATTCGAACCTTTGTTTTGTTTTTTCCCGCTACCCTCGCAACTTGGAGCCAGACCATCACTGGCACGGTTACGGGCACAGCTACTGATGCTGGTGGAGGTGGGATGGCCAACGCCACTGCTACTCTTCGCAGCAGGTCAACCAACGAAGTTCGCACCGTCAAAACTAACGAGAGCGGCGACTTTGTATTCAATGCGGTTCTGCCAGGAGCCTACAACCTGATGCTGGAACAAACCGGTTTCAAGACCCTCGAACGCACGGGTCTTGTATTGACGGCCACTCAAAGGTTGGCCGTGGGAACCCTTCAGATGGCCATCGGAGCAGTAAGCGAACGAATCACCGTTGAAGCTATCGGAGCTACGGTCCAAACTACCAGTTCCGGCAATTCAGCAGAGCTTTCCGGCAAGCAACTCAACCAATTGATGACAAGGGGTCGCGATGTCATTTCACTCCTCAGAGTTCTGC
>CAZZGS010000380.1:0-4999 GCA_964653845.1 uncultured Bryobacter sp. | reverse complement strand
CACCGACTCTGCATCCACAATCGGACTAATGCTGTCGTAAAAGAAAAGCCGGCTCGACCCGGTTAGCCGCCCAATCTCCGCCGCCATCGCGTCACTTGTCAGCGGCCCGGTTGCAATAATCACCTTACCGCCAGAGGGAATCGACTTCATTTCCTCACGCATCACCGTGATCTTGGGCTCAGCCTCAATCCGGCGCGACACTTCCTTCGAGAACTCAACCCGGTCTACCGTCAAAGCATGACCTGCGGGCACACGCGTATGGCGTGCAATCTCAAGCAACAAACTCCCGCCGCGCCGCAACTCTTCTTTGAGCAACCACGGCGCCGTATTCGCACTCTCGCTCTTGAGCGAATTACTGCAAACCAGTTCAGCCATCTCGCTCGTCTTATGAGCCGGCGTCGTTGCCGCAGGCCGCATCTCATACAGCGTCACCGCGTGCCCCTGCCGCGCCAGTTGCCAGGCCGCCTCGCTGCCGGCAAGGCCAGCACCCACTACATATATTGATGAAACCGAAGGCCTGTCGTTATTGAATTCCACGCGTTTAACCCCATCGTACCAAGTGATAGAATCCATCCATGCGTTCTTCGAGAAGAGACCTACTCCGCCTTGGTGGCCAAGCTGCCGCCACCTTCACCGCCGCATCCTATTCAAGGATCATGGGTGCCAATGACAGAATCAATCTCGGCTGGATCGGAGCAGGCGATCGCGGCACCTATGTCTGCAAAACCTTCAACGACACCAAACAGATCGACGTCACCGCCATCGCCGAAATCTGGGGCGACAAACTCGACAAGGCCGTCACTACTTACCCAAACGCCAAAGGCTACGTCGACCACCGCAAACTACTCGAACAAAAGAACGTCGATGCGGTCCTCATCTCGACGCCCGACCACTGGCACGCCAGCTGCACCATTGATGCTCTCAGCGCAGGCAAAGACGTCTACGTAGAGAAGCCCCTCACGCTCACCATCGAAGAAGGCCCCAGGATCGTCAAGGCAGCCCGCGTCAACAACCGCATCTGCCAGGTCGGCATGCAGCAGCGCTCCGGCAGCCACTATTTGCAGGCCAAGAAAGAGTATTTCGACACTGGCAAACTCGGCAAGATTACTCTCGCCCGCACCTGGTGGCACGGTAACAGCTATCACCTCCGCAAGGCCCCGCCAGTCCTCCAGCAGAAGCCCAGCAACCTCGACTGGGCCCGCTTCCTCGGCCCGCTCAAGTGGCGCGACTACGATCCCCAGCAATACTTCAACTTCCGCGCCTATCTTGATTACGGCGGCGGTCAGGTTACAGACCTCTTCACCCACTGGATCGACGTAGTCCACATGTTCATGAATCAGGACAACCCCATCTCGGCCGTAGCCGCCGGTGGCGTGTACCACTACAAAGACGGCCGCACCGCGCCCGACACCATCCACGTCCTCCTCGAATACCCTAAAGAATGGACTGCCACCTTTGAAGCCACCCTCGCCCCCGGCATCAAGGGTGCTGCTGTCGAGATGTGCGGCACCGAAGGCCGTCTCTATATTGACCGCAGCAAGTACGAATTCTGGCCCAACGAACGCAACGCACAGCCCACCATCGTCAAGTCGGAGCGCGATCAAACGATCGAGCACGTAGCGAACTTCATCGATTGCTGCCGCTCGCGTAAACTCCCCAATGGCGACGTCCAGATCGGCCACCGCTCGGCGCAAGCCAGCCACCTCGGCAACATTGCTTACCTGCAAAAGCGCCGCCTCAACTTCGACCCGATCCGCGAAGAGATCCTCCCACTCTAATGACCCGACGAGGCTTCATCTCCACCACTGCGCTAGCCTCTGCAGCAGCCCAGCAGCGCCCGCGCAACATCATCTTCATGCTCACCGACGACCATCGCTACGACGCGATGGGCTTCCTCAAGGGGCAAAGCTTTCTCGAAACGCCGCATCTCGACGCTATGGCCCGCAACGGCATCCACGTTCCCAACGCCTTTGTCACAACGGCCTTGTGCTCGCCATCGAGAGCCTCGATCCTCACCGGCCAATACGCCCACAAGCACCGCGTAGTAGACAACAACAACCCGATCCCGGCCGGCACCAAATTCTTCCCCGAACTCCTCCAGAAGAAAGCCAATTACCAGACCGGCTTCTTTGGCAAGTGGCACATGGGTGGAGAGGGGGACGACCCGCAACCAGGCTTCGACAAGTGGGTCAGCTTCCGTGGCCAAGGCACTTACTCACCAACAAAAAACGGTCTCAATATCGACGGCAAGAAGGTGCCGCAGAAGGGCTACATCACCGACGAACTCACCGGCTATGCCCTCGACTGGCTGGGCAAAACCGACGCCCAGCGTCCCTTCTTCATGTACCTTTCGCACAAGGCGACGCACTCTGAATTCGAACCCGCCGCCCGCCACAAAGGCAAATTTGCCAACGCCAAATTTGTCTATCCAAAATCCTACGCGCCAGCTAAACCTGAACAGCGTCTCCCAATGTGGGTCCAGAACCAGCGCAACTCCTGGCATGGCGTCGAATACCCCTATCACTCCAAGCTCGACATCGCTGAATACTACAAGCGTTACGCCGAAACCTTGTGCGCTGTAGACGACAGTGTAGGCCGCGTCATGGACGCCCTGCGCAGCCGCAACCAACTGGATTCCACGCTCGTGATCTACATGGGCGACAACGGCTTTGCCTTTGGCGAACACGGTCTCATCGACAAGCGCACTGCTTACGAAGAATCGATGCGCGTACCGATGCTCCTGCAGTGCCCGGAACTCTTCGGTCGAGGCAAGAAGCTCAACGAAGTCATTGCCAACATCGACATCGCCCCCACATGCCTTGAGGCCGCCGGTGTAGCGCCAGCCCCTGAAACACAAGGCAAAAGCTTCCTCGGTCTGGCCCAAGGCAAGAAAACCGAATGGCGCGACGGCCTTCTTTACGAATACTATTGGGAGCGTAACTTCCCGCAAACTCCAACGGTCCACGCCATCCGAGGGGATCGCTACAAGTACATCCGCTACCAGGGCCTCTGGGATCTTGACGAGCTTTATGACCTTCAGAACGATCCGCTCGAGATGCAGAATCTGATCGAGTCGCCCGAACACAAATCGGTCGCTATCGACATGAACAAAAAGCTTTTCGCGATCCTCGACGCAACCGGCGGCATGTACATCCCGCTCAATGCAGATCGGACGCTCAATCAATCTGACAAGCGCAACGGCGACGCCTCAAAAGCCGCCCAGTTTCCGGCCTCGATCCTGAAGTGATGCTCGCATAATCTGCCATCCGGCGTTTCCGCTATTAATTGGATTCGGTGCGCCGTATACTAAGGCTAGAATCATGGAAGCCTCCCTAAGCTCGCAGGAAGCATCTTTGCTCACCGCATTCCGCAGACTGCCGCCGGATGCAGCCGGAGAGCTATCGCGATTGATTGAGCGGCTGGCCTCGCTTGCGCCAGAGCGCAAGATCGACTGGTCGGATTCATGGTCAGATGATGACTTGAATGAGTTTCGCGCTGCTTCCGTTCGGCGGCTTGAGATAAGTGAAGCAGAGGAAGCGGATTGAAGCCAGGAGACGTCGTAGTTGGCGTCCTTGAGGGCGCAGTAACAACAAAGGTTCGTCCTGCCGTTGTCATCGCAAGCTCCGCCTATCTCGCTGAGCGTCCAGACGCCCTGGTCGGAATCCTGACAACGCGACGGCCGATTCCTCCTGCATCCTCTGACTGTTGTCTTCAAGACTGGTAAGTTGCAGGGCTCCGAGCGGAATCTCATTTCCGAACCTATGTGCTAACGGTTCATCGCTCGGAGTTGACAATTATTGGCCACCTTAGCGAACGCGACTGGCTTAACGTGAAGGCTTGCGTGGGTAATGCTTTTGCCAAATAGAAGCGCCACGAATAGGGGCAACACTTTTGCATCGACTTACCTCATCCTGACGTTAATATCGAGAAGAACAGCATCGACCTCAAGTCTGTAGCTATCCCCAAACACATCCCCCCTCCCAAAGGCAGGCCCCACATGGCTGAAGTCTGGCTAAGAAATCTCCCCGTCACCACCGATCCTCTCCGCCATCTCCTCCTCTGCACGCTACAGCAAACAGAAGAAGACGTGGTCGCAACAACCGCTGGCCTCACCGACGAGCAAGTCTGGCTGCGCCCCCACGGCCTCACGCCCATCGGCTTCCACATTCGCCACATCGCCGAGTCGATCGACCGCCTCCTCACATATGCCGAAGGTCGCAGTCTTGATCCAGCACAACTGAGCACCCTCAAGAGTGAACTCACCGAGACTCTGCCCTTGCTCTCACTAATCGTGATTCTCGAGCAAAGGCTCACAGACGCCCGCCTGCGAGTAAACGCACTTAGCGAGGAAGATCTCAACGCAATTCGAGAGATCGGCCGAGCCCGGATTCCATCCCCAGCCGGCACTATCCTTGCTCACATCGCCGAGCACACCCAGCGCCATCTGGGCCAACTCACAACCACCGTCAAGCTAATTCAATCAACCCAGGCCGGGAACCCCGCCTAAGGATTTTGCCTTCCGCACCGCCCTGCGAATCGCCTCAGCCAAAACTTCAGCCGCAGCAATCCCAAGCGCATTGATATCAACCGCCGGCAAGGCCCCTGTCGAAAGACTAAAGATCGTATCGCCATCTCGAGTCGTATGAACGGGCGAAATCGCCCGAATGACTCCGGCTTGAGCAAGCTGCGCCAGCTTTGTCGCCTCAACCTTGGTTAGCCGCGCGTTGGTCGCCACCACAGCCAGCGTCGTATTGCCGCCCTCAAACTTCGGCTCTGCCCCGTCCAGCATCAACTTGGCCGTGTTGGCAAATCCCTTGCCACTCGCCGTCTTCCGCGCCCCTGCCAGCACCTGTCCTTTCTCGTCCAGCACATCCCCAAACGCATTCACCGCTGCCATCGCCGCCACCTGAATCCCGGCAAACTTGCCACTCAGGTTCCAGACTGCGGTCCCCAGCCCACCCTTCATCGCGAAATTCATCCCGTTGATCTTGCCCACAGT
>CAZZGS010000379.1:0-5011 GCA_964653845.1 uncultured Bryobacter sp. | reverse complement strand
GGGCCGTCCGTGAATCGCCCTTCGGATGCCTCAATTCTGATCCTCAATAGCAGTGGTGGAATCGAGATTCCCCTGCAACTTGGTACACCCGCGCAAGTCGATCCGATTGCACGGGCGGCAGCGCTGATTCCCCAGATCCCCACAGTAGAAGACCAGCCCCTGCCCTTCTCAACCTACGAGTTTGAAGATTTGCTGCCAATTCTCTTCACTCACAACTGGCTGCTGGCAGAACGATTGGCACGCCGCGCCGGAGCCTTCTTCCGCGTGAACCACCGGGTAGAAGAAGCCATCTGGCTTTACGAATCACTGCGAGACCAGTCAGAAATTCAAGGCCACGCAACCTGCCGGCTGGACTGCGAAAACGAGCTCTACTGGCTGCGTGCCGGTGGCTCGCGCAAGAAACAGTTTTCGCAAGCCGAACAAGGCAACCTATTCTAACCCCACACACGATAAACTGAGCGGTGGTGCGAAAACTAAGATCCCTAGACTGGTTCGATTCCCGAGAATACTATTCCTTTGCCCGCCGCTCGACGCTTCGTGCACAAGGTCTGACCAGAGCGGCAACCGAAGGCAAACCGGTAATCGGCATCTGCAACACGGCGTCCGATCTCAACCCCTGCAATCGCCATCTCACACAGGTAGCAGAAGCCGTAAAGCGAGGTGTCTGGGCCGCCGGGGGCTTCCCCTGCGAATTCCCGGTGATTAGCCTCGGCGAGATGTTTCTCAAACCCAGCGCCATGCTCTACCGCAACTTGATGAGCATGGATGTCGAAGAGATGGTCCGCGGGAACCCACTCGATGCAGTGGTTCTCTTGGGTGGATGCGACAAAACCATCCCGGCACTCCTGATGGGAGCAGCAAGCGCCAACGTACCCGCAATCGTTGTTCCCGGCGGACCAATGTTATCCGGCACCTTCCGCGGCAAAACACTAGGCAGCGGCACTGACGGCCGCAAACATTTCGACCTTTTCCGCTCAGGCAAACTCAACGATGAGGACATGGAAGAACTGGAGTGTTCCATCGCCCGCTCGTCTGGGACTTGCATGGTGATGGGCACGGCCTCCTCTATGGCTCTGGTGACTGAGGCACTCGGCATGAGCCTGCCCGGCGCGGCAGCATGGCCAGCCGTAGATTCGCGACGCTTCGCCATCGCCGAACAAAGCGGCACCAGAGCAGTGGCAATGGCCACCCAGGGGCCCACTCCACGCGAGGTCATGACTCGCCCCGCCTTCCACAACGCAATCACTGCGCTGATGGCTGCAGGGGCCTCCACCAATGCAGTCGTACACTTGCTGGCAATAGCCGGCCGGCTTGGGATCCCGCTCACCCTCGATGATTTTGAGGCCATCTCTGCGCAATCCCCTCTCCTGCTGGACCTAAAACCCCATGGCCAATACTTGATGGAAGATTTCGCCTATGCCGGTGGCGCAGAAACGCTCTTGCAAATCCTTCTGCCGCTGCTCGAAGGCGACGCACAGACCGTCAACGGAACTACCCTTCGCGAACAACTCTCAGCCCACCACGCACATGAGCAGGGCGTTATCCGGTCCATTCCAAACGCGCTCGACGCTGATGGTGGCATCAAGGTGCTGCGTGGCAACCTCTCTCCCAACGGAGCGCTGATCAAGACCAGTGCGGCCTCTGAACATTTGTTGGTCAGTCGCGGTCGCGCAATCGTCTTTGAGTCTAAGGATGAAATGCTCGAGAAGGTCAACGACGAGTCTTTTCTGGTCGAACCAGACAACGTGCTCGTACTGCGTAATGCGGGGCCACACGGCGGCCCGGGCTTCCCGGAGTGGGGCCAGATTCCCTTACCCAAATCCCTGATGCTGCGAGGAATCAGCGATGTCGTCCGCATCTCGGATGCCCGGATGTCGGGCACGAGCTACGGCACAGTCGTTCTTCATATCAGCCCCGAAGCGGCCATTGGAGGCCCACTGGGCGCAGTGCAAAATGGCGACTGGATCGAATTGAACGTACCCAACCGAACGATCCAACTCGACGTGAGTCAAGAAACGCTGGATGCCAGACTGGCAGCCCTCCCTGCACGCAAACCACACTATGATCGCGGCTACGGAAGCCTCTTCCTGAAGCATGTCGAGCAAGCCCATCTGGGTTGCGATTTCGACTTCCTCAAATATAAGGACCAATGAAGAGAGCCCTCTGCATCATTGCGATTCTGGCCCTATTTCTCATCACGAATCGCGCCGCCTTTGAGGGCTACTTCTCAGACGACGATCTCGACAACCTCAGTTGGGCCACAGTCGCTGGGTTGGACTCCTTCATCAAAGAACTAGTAACCCCTGTCTTTTCAAAAACGAATACCAGGCCCACCGGCGCACTCTTCTATCGAGCGACCGGCCTCGCATTCGGCCTTCAATTTGAGCGCTACATTCCACCGCTCTTCGCCATCCACTTATTGAACTGCGGCCTCATCTTCTGGCTCCTAAAAAAGAAAGGGGCGAACGAAATAGACGCGGCTGCCGCATCAATCTTCTTTCTCTTTCACGCTTCGCTTCTCGAGGCATGGTGGAAGCCGATGTATATCTTCGATCTACTGGCCGCCACCTTCTGCCTGCTCACCTGGCTGCTCTTCCAGGGCCGCTACTGGCCCCTGGCACTCTTCAGTTTCTGGCTCGCCTACAAGTCAAAAGAAGTTGCCCTCTTCTTCCCCGTCGTTCTTGCTCTGGACCACTGGCGGCGCGCCCTGCCCTTCTTCCTGATCAGTGCCAACTTCGGCCTTCAGGCCATGCTGGTGAACGCGCAACGTGACACTGTTTACACCTTGCGATTCACCCCACAATCGCTCCTCACCACCATCCCCTTCTACGCAAAGCAGGCAGTGATCAACAAGTTCGGAGCGCTACTGCTATTGCCTTTGACCTATCTCGCGGCAAACCGCGAATTCGCCAAATCCCTGGCCGGAACACTCGCCTTGATGCTGCCCTTGCTCTTCCTTCCCGGCCGCCTCTTTAGCGTCTACCTCTACGTACCGCTCCTCGCTCTATTGCCAGGACTCGCCATCCTTTTTGCTCGCATACCGAGAAGGCTCCTTGCGGCAGGCTTGGTTGCCTTTATCGGAATCAGCTACTTCAAGCTGAGAGAGACAAGAAAGATCGAATTAGCAGCGGCCCACGAAACCCGAGCCTACATGCAGCAACTGGCAGAAGCCAATCAACGTCACGAAGTGGCATCAGTGGCTTACTTTGAAAACGCTCCGCTAGGACTTCGCCTGCACGGAATGACCGGCGCACTGCGATTGATCACACAAGATCCTGCCGCCCGCGTTCTCAATCCTGAAAAAGAAGAAGCGCGCCTCGAAGCTACCAATCGAGATTTGCCAACCCTCTCCTGGTTCAGCCCAACAAAAACACTCACAGTTACACCTCACCGCTACGGCGAAGCAAAACTCAGCGCATTAGACTTCGCGAGCCCAGCCTCGGGCTGGCAACTCACCAGCGGCTGGTACGACCGCGAAGGCAACTTCCGATGGGCCTCAAAGTCAGCCCGCCTTCGCCTCAAAGCAGACCCGCAGTTGTCGAAGTTGCGCATCCGTTACAACAACGCTCTCGCAGTCTTTGAAGCAGAAGTCCAGATCTTCCTAAACGGTCAACTCCTCGCAACATCGAGCTTCAACAAACCAGGCACACCAACGATCGAATACCCGCTCAACGCACGCTACGAAGGCCCCGTTGAAATCGAAATCAGATCGAGCCCTGGCTTCCGTCCCCCTGGAGACGACCGCGATTTCGGCATTGCCGTCCTATCGATAGCCTTGGTCCGTTAAGCTCAGACTAATGCGATTTTTCTTACTCTTCTCTTGCCTCTTGACTTGGCTATCGGCCGAAACAACAATGCTCAAGGGCAAGAAGATCTTCTATGAGACAAGAGGGACAGGCGCAACTACACTCCTGATGATTCATGGCTGGGCCTGCGATCACACCTTCTTCGAAGCTCAACTTGCTGCACTATCCAAAACCTACCGTGTCATCGCAATCGACCTCCCGGGCCACGGGCAGTCAGAACTTCCCACAGAATTCACGGTTGGCCAATTTGCTCAGGCTGTAGAGGCTGTGCGCATCACAACCAAGAGCGTGAAGCCAGTTCTCGTAGGGCACTCTCTCGGCGCCGTCATCGCAAGAGAACACGCAAGGCAATTTCCAAATCAGGCGAAGGCCCTCGTCTTCCTCGACGGCGCCATCTACCAGTTGCCGCCGGGAGAAGCAGACCGCGAGCGCTGGGCAGAAAGCATCAGCGGCATGGCCAAAAGGTTCGGTCCAGCAAACGAGAAGCAAACGAGAGAACGAAACATCAGCGTCTTCCTCTCAAACCTCTACATGGATGAAACGCCTAGAGACTTGCGAATGTCCATTCTCAAGAAGGTGATCTCGACCAATCCAGAAACCGCGCAAGGGGCGATGCTCAGCATGGCAGACCTCAAGCTCTGGCGTGAAGACAAACTAGACCTCCCCGTCCTGGCTCTTAGGGCCGGGCGTCAACAGCCCCCAGGCGAAGACATCTACCTTAAGACACTCTTCCCGCGCATACAATACAAGTTCCTGCCGGGCGTGAGTCATTTTCTTATGCTCGAAAAACCCGACGTAGTGAACGCGGAAATTCTGTCTTTCCTGAAAGCGAGATAAATCGAATGAGTCTACTGATCCGTTGGGCCGCAAGCGCAATCGCGCTTTACATCGTCACCCAGTTCGTACCTGGTGTGAGTGCCAGCGGAGTGCAGGCCACACTTCTGGCGGCGCTCGTCATCGGCCTGGTCAATGCCACTCTCGGCAGCCTGATCAAGCTACTCACGCTCCCGATCGGCTGCCTTACGCTAGGAATCTCCAGCCTGATCGTCAACGCACTAATGTTCTGGCTTGCGTCCAACTTTGTGAGCGGCTTCCACGTTACCGGATTCGTGCCCGCCCTGCTCGGTTCGATTGCTCTTTCAATCGTCGGCACTGCTGTTGATTTTCTGCTCAATCAGGTCTTCACCGGCAGCGACGAAAAGAAG
>CAZZGS010000378.1:0-5012 GCA_964653845.1 uncultured Bryobacter sp. | reverse complement strand
GAATATGACCTCATGAGCTGGAAAGACGTGGATGGCTCAAAGGTAAAGCCGCTCGACTTCTTCAAGGCTCTTGGCGACCTTTATCGCATCTTCAAGCGCTAACCTTTCACCAAATAAATTCCTTCGCCTGCTCTCGTCGCTCATATCCATCGAGGACGTGCACGACTCTAAGCTTTTTGAGCCGGGTGGGCGAGAGCTGACCGATCGGGATGTACAGGATTTGCCGCCGAAGTTGCGTGGCAATCGATCGGAAGATCGTTCGCGGAGGCTTTGGTGCCACATAGACAACATAGCGTTCGGTTGAATAATCCAGCGCCGCCATCAGGAGGCGCTCGGCTTTGGTCTCGGCAAACTCATAGTCGGGATCGTTCCAGACATCCCAGAGCCGGCGCGAGGGCAGCGTCATCAGGAAGCCGCCATACTCTGCGCGGCCAATCCCGGGGCCTACCAGATGCGCAAATGGCTCGGTCGAATAAAAAGCCAGGTCAGACTCATTCTGGTGTTCGCCAAGCCAGGTCGTGAGGTAACGGTAGCGATCGTCAGCGTCTTCATCGAAGATCACAACGACACTGGATACGTCGCCCGCTGCGCGCTCCAATCGCTTCACATAAATCGATCCCTGATGCCAGTTGCGCATAGTCTCACGTATATCGATGCCATCGAGTAAAGAAGATTGAAATGGCTCTGTGCGCGTACGCTCCTCGGTCAGTATCGACCGCGCTTTCTTCTGCAAGAAGCGGCCAAAGTCTTCGATCACCAAATCTTCAGGCGGGTACGAACAAATCGAATTGCCATTGAGTTCACGCGCCCATTCCCCGGGCTTGCCTTCCTGCTTGCGCTCCTTGAGGGTGCGAGGCTTCATGCGTTGCTTCGGGCGCGGTAGTCGCCGTCGCAGTTTCAATTTGCGAGTACGAAAGAAGACCTCATCCCCGGACAGGCGCATGGTTTCGGGCTGACTTGTTTCTTGCTGAAAATCGTAACGGCTGCCTGCCGTCCAGACTTCCCAGGCATAGTTGTCATCGACCAGCGATCGAGCCGCCAGCGTCAACTCGTAGAGAGTCGAAACCAGATAGCCGTTAACATGGGCGAGATTTCGAGTGAACTTGGCCATCAGCCGCCGCTGATAGGGCGCTACCTTGTCGCCGGTGCTCTTTTCGTAATCCACTTCCGCACGGCGTAAGGTGTCGTACTGCGCCGCTGGCCGGTCCACCAGCCGGGTATCGGACATCTGCTTACGCCAGTATTCATAGCGCTGCTGCAACGCCGCGTATTCTGTCAGCACCTCGCCCAGGGAATCCGGGTGGACATTTACAAGGTCTACATACTCGATCTGCGACCGTTGCCTCGGCGCATCCTGCGGAGTCTCCATGGCATCGAGTAATGGGTCGAGCAGGTTCAGGGAAACAACTATGAATACCTCGCTCAGCGGGTCAGCCCCTTGCAGCTTCCAGGCCAGCCCCGAGGCGAAATCACTTACCTCATCATTGCGCTGTTGCGGGAAAAGCCGGTAGCTCTCAATGTACTGTTCGAGACCGATTCGCTGGATCGCCACCGTGTCGGGATAGTCGTCCGGTAAATGCGGTCGCTCGCCTATGGCAGGATCAATCAGCACAACCTCGGCCCCAATTTCATGAGCTGTGCGGTACGCTTCGACAAAAGCGTCACAAGGTTCAAGGACGCAATAGATTGCCGTTGCCTTCTCGTCGTTTTCGCTCAGTCGATCTGGATAGACAAGAGCGCTGATTTGAGGAAAGCGCGAAGCCGCCTCGTGTAGCCGTGTGCCGAAGAACGCAGGCAGTTCCAGGGCAACAATCGAAGGGCGTTCGCGGAGTAAAGCCTTGCGCACTTCCATCGCAAATTCCATCCTGCCGGGCGCGACGGGAAAATAGCGAAAGCGTCCGCGACGCAGACTGCTGAACTCTTTGAGAAAGTCCTCAGTAGCTCCGGACATAACGCATGGCTTCCACGCCAAGAATGGTCTTGATCGCAAGCGGCAGCGAAATGCGATCGTTTAAAGGCGATTCACCCACGCTCCGCAACTTCATCGTGTAACGAATAATATTGATGCCGTCACGAATCGAAAAACGTTCTTCAGCCTGATGCGCCTGCTGTAGAAAGTCAGTCACATATTCGAGGATCTGAGCGTCGGCATAAGGCAGATTCTCTTTGAGAATCGCCAACTCTTCATCGCGCTCCGGGAAGTCGAGCAGGATCTGGGGCTGCAGACGGCTCTGGATATACTCGGGCAGGTCGAAGGTGCTCGCGTCGTCGTTCATGGTTGCTACAAATCGAAACAGAGGATGAGCCTTGATCTTGATGCCAGCGATGATGGATTCCACGTAGCGTCGAGTGTCGAGCACTGGGGCCAGACTCGCCCAGCTTTTCTCGCTCATCCGGTTTCCTTCGTCGAGAATGGCGACGCCGCCGCGAATCATCGCCGTCACCAAAGGTGAAGCGACATAACGCAGCTTGCCTTGTTCTTCAAGAACGGGCGTTACGATCAGGTCCTCAGGACGTGTATCGACAGTGGCCTGCATGATGTAAACCTGCTGGCCCAAACGCTCTGCGGCGGCCCAGGCGAGCGAGGTCTTCCCTACCCCGGGCTTGCCCACAAGCCGCGGATTCATTGGCAAATCATGCTCGTCGAGGACCAGCCAGGCAGCCAGCAGTTGCCTCATGGCTTCCTCCTGGCCGACCCAGCTTACGTTGAGCTCGTCTGGGGCACCGAGGTGAATCTCGACGCCGTTGATGCGGACAATATCAATTTTGCGATCCATATTGGCTTGAAAATCCAGCTTAACCCCTCTCGTCGCTAGTTACCATGAGAGAAAGCACTCATGTCCAATATTCTTCAATCCTTACCCATCGGCGATAAGGTCGGTATCGCGTTCTCCGGCGGCCTCGATACTTCGGCTGCCATTTACTGGATGCGCCAAAAGGGGGCGATCCCTTATTGCTATACGGCCAACCTCGGCCAGCCTGACGAGCCCGACTATGACGCGATCCCGCGCCGCGCTTTAGAGTGTGGCGCTGAAGTCGCGCGTTTGCTGGATTGCCGCGAACAACTGGTGCGCGAAGGTATTGCCGCTTTGCAGTGTGGTGCCTTCCACATCACTACCGCCGGTCTGCCCTACTTCAACACCACGCCCATTGGCCGCGCCGTCACCGGCACCATGCTCGTTGGCGCGATGAAGGAAGACCACGTCAACATTTGGGGTGACGGCTCAACCTACAAAGGCAACGATATCGAGCGCTTCTACCGTTACGGTTTGATGGTGAACCCGACGCTGAAGGTTTACAAGCCCTGGCTAGACCAGACCTTCAACAACGAACTCGGCGGTCGAAAAGAAATGTCGGAGCTGCTGGAGAAGGCTGGCCTCGGCTACAAGATGTCGAAAGAAAAGGCCTACTCGACCGACTCAAATATATGGGGGGCCACCCACGAAGCCAAAGATCTTGAAAGTCTTAACACTGGCATCAAGATTGTCGAACCCATCATGGGCGTTGCTTTCTGGCGCGACGATGTTGTCGTCAAGGCTGAAGAAGTCACCGTGCGCTTTGAAGAAGGCCGCCCGGTCGCGCTCAACGGCAAGACATTCGCAAACGACGTTGAGCTGGTGCTTGAAGCCAACCGCATCGGTGGCCGTCATGGCCTCGGCATGAGCGACCAGATCGAGAACCGCATCATCGAAGCCAAGAGCCGCGGCATCTACGAAGCCCCTGCCATGAGCCTGCTCTTCCTCGCCTACGAACGCCTCATTACCGGCATCCACAACGAAGGTTCGATCGAGCAATATCGCGATATGGGTCGCCGCCTCGGCCGCCTGCTTTATGAGGGCCGCTGGTTTGACCCGCAATCGATGATGCTGCGTGAGACGTTGCAACGCTGGATTGCCAAAGCAGTCACCGGCGAAGTCACACTTGAGTTGCGCCGTGGCAACGATTACTCGATCCTGAATACGGATTCGCCTAATCTCACCTACGCGCCGGAACGTCTATCGATGGAGAAGGTGGAAGGCTCCTTTACGCCGCTGGACCGCATCGGTCAGCTTCACATGCGCAATCTCGATATCGCCGATTCGCGGGCGAAGCTTTTCATCTACTCGAACGCAGGCTTGCTGCCGCCTTCTACTTTCGAGGGCCTCAAGCTTCTCGAAACCGACGATAAAGAGTAGCCCCCGTTCAGCCCAATCGAATATGATGCTCGCGAGTAAAATGAAAAACCACGTGAGCATCGTCGATCAGGCAGTCGCGACCCAACTGCTTAGGCCTGACAGCAAATTGACTTAGTTCACTTCCTAGTTCACAATTAAGGCATGAAGCGAGTCAACATGCACGACGCCAAAACGAACCTGTCGCGCTACATTGCCGAACTCGAACCCGGAGAAACGATTCAGATTTGCAATCGCAATGAGCCTGTCGCCGAACTGCGCGCATTAGGAAAGTCGCCGAAACAGGAAATCCGATTTGGAGTTTTCCGAGGGCAATTCGACGTACCAGATTCGTTCTTCGAACCATTGCCGGATGAGATACTAAGAGCCTTCAACGGTGAGGGCCCGCTTTACAATGAAGATATTACTTGATACTTGCTCTTTTCTTTGGCTCCTCGCAGACGATACCAAACTCAGCAAAGTGGCCATGGATGCGCTGGCCGCTCGTGATACTGAAGTTTTCCTGAGTACAGCATCGGCATGGGAATTAAGCATAAAGTACGCATCGGGTAGAATGCCTTTGCCTGAAAGGCCAGATACTTTCATTCCAAGAGGTCGCAAGCTAAGCGGGATTAGAAGCTTGGAAATCGACGAGGAGTCTGCATTGCTAGCAGGACGACTTTCCAGATTTCACGCAGACCCATTTGATCGTCTCCTTGTAGCCCAAGCGATCGTTCATGGCATGACAATCCTGACGCCAGACCGGCACATCGGATTGTATGCAGTTCGAGTCCTCTGGTAAAACAAAATCTAGTCGCCAAGCAACTTCCGAATCGCGTCGATATCGTTAGGCACCACCAC
>CAZZGS010000377.1:2439-5023 GCA_964653845.1 uncultured Bryobacter sp. | reverse complement strand
GCCCAGGCGTCAATGCCCCAGTCGGAGCCTTCGAGGAAAGGGCCGGCAGCTCCAGGCGTTTTGGCTTCACGGGCAGAGATCATCATAAGAAGGTCGGCGATGGCTGGGGTATCGATGCGGCCACGGAGGCCGGTGTAGAGGCGGCCGAGAGCTTTGGCTGCGGCTGCGCGGACGAGTGAGCTGGGGTGGTCGAGGAAATGGAAATAGGGTTTGGAGGCTGAGGTCCAGTCGGTGACCTGCCAGCGTTCTTCGGGCCACCAGAACATTGCTGTTTCTTCGTCGGTGAGGGCGACGGCGAGTTCGATCGAGGGGAGTTCGATATCGCCTTTGAGACGGCCTTGGCGCATGAGCCAGTAGATAGGAGATTGAGAAACGCTGCCCTGGCGGCGGGGCTGTGCGCGGAGGATGGCCCAGCAGAAGGAACAGACGCGGTCGTCGGTCTGGGTGGCGAGCCACGTTACGTAGGAACCGAGCAGGCTTTTGAGTTCGTCCTCTTCGATCAAGTCGGACTGGAAGGGCCAGCAGTCTGTAATTGCAATGGCGATCTGGCGACCGGAACCGAAACGAAGAAGGGCGGATTCACCAGCGGTGAGCCAGGGGAAGGGGTCGCTGGCAAGGCGGGCGAGGGCACCGAGGGCGTCTTTCCATTCGACCGGATCGAGGCCGGCGCTCATCTGACATTGACCGGCCAAGGCTGCGATATCATTTGAGGTGGCCTGTTGGCTGATGAGTTGTTCAAGTTGGCGTTGGAGCGATCCTTCAAGCATCCCTATCAACGTATCGCAAGCGGAGTGGCGTTGGGGCGTGCTATTATGAAATTCGGCTAACCGCGGCTTTGATTTAGTTGTTATTCACTCCTTTGTTCCTGGCTGCTATTAGAACCTTTACTTGAAAGCAACAGGAGTCTCCCATGACCAACCTATATGTCGGAAACCTTAGTTTCCATACCACTGAAGATCAGCTACTGGCTATCTTCCAAGAATACGGCGCAGTAGAGCGCGTGAACGTTGTTACCGATCGCATGACCGGCCAGCCCCGTGGATTTGCATTCGTCGAAATGACGAATCGCAATGAAGCAGAGAATGCAATTTCTTCCCTTGATGGACGCGAGCTTGATGGCCGTAACCTCAGTGTGAACGAAGCACGTCCGAAGACCGATGGTGCTCGTGGCGGTGGCGGTGGCGGTGGTCGTGGTGGTGGTGGTCGTCCTGGCGGCGGCGGCGGACGTCCTGGTGGCGGTGGCGGTGGCTTCCGCAAAGGTCGCTACTAAACAACAATGAATTTTTCTGATTTTTCCTTATCCGAGGTTTTGCAGCGCAATTTGGCAGCTAACAACCTCACACAGCCCACACCAGTGCAAGCCGGGGCAATTCCCCCAGCGCTTGCCGGGTCAAACGTAGTTGCTACTGCTCAGACCGGAACTGGCAAGACGCTTGCGTTTTTGCTCCCGATCATGCAATCGCTCTCGCAGAACCCCGTTAAGGGAGTTCAGGCTGTCATCATGACCCCGACTCGCGAACTCGCGATCCAGATCCAGGAAGTCTTCACAAAGATGGCCAAGGATACCGGATTGCGCGCGACGGTGGTTGTAGGTGGCCTAAACGAAAGCAAGCAGCTCTTCGAAATCCAGCGTGGCAGTCAGGTAATTGTTGCCACCCCGGGTCGTCTGTTCGACTTCATTGGACGCAGACTCGTCAAACTTGGTTCGGTGAAGTTTGTCGTTCTCGATGAAGCGGATCGTATGCTTGACATGGGCTTTTTGCCCACGATTGAGCAGATCCTGCAACAGATCCCGATTCAGCGTCAAACCCTCTTCTTCTCAGCGACGATCGAACGCTCGATCATCCCGCTGATCGCTAAGCACGTACCGAACCCGGTGCGTGTAGAGATTGGCACGACGACAAAGCCCGGTGCAGACATCGATCTTCATTTGTATGAAGTCGAAGGTCACCGCAAGCTTGGTTTGTTGCGTCATCTTCTGGCGGAGAAGACGGGATCGTTCCTGGTTTTCGCCCGCACCAAGCATTCCACCGATCGTCTAGCCAAGAAATTGGCAAAGACTGGCGTAAAGACGGCAGCCATTCATGGCGACCGCACACAGAGCCAGCGACGACAGGCCTTGGAAGGCTTCAAAGATGGCTACTATCGCGTACTCGTCGCAACCGACGTGGCCGCGCGCGGCATTCACGTCGATCACATCGAACACGTTGTGAACTTCGATCTGCCGCAGGCACCGGAAGACTTTATCCACCGCGCTGGCCGTACTGGCCGCGCAGGCAATAAGGGTACCGCGTCCACCTTCGCCACTCGTGGCGAGCGTGGTGCAGTGCGCCAGATTGAGCGTGCGATTAAGACTTCTCTGCCACTGCAGGTTGTGCCGCATGAGCTTCCTCCCGATCCGGCTGATACGGGTGGTTTTGACGAGCAGGAGTATCAACCCGCTCGTACGCCCTATGCCGTTAAGAAGGCGATCAAAGGCGCGTTTCAGCATTCACCGAAACCGAAGCATTCGTTTGTAAAAGCGAAGAAGCTGAAGTTTCAGGGTGCGAAGCCCGCTGGTCGCAAGCCAGCTTACGCTTAGGCC
>CAZZGS010000377.1:0-2429 GCA_964653845.1 uncultured Bryobacter sp. | reverse complement strand
CCATCCACTGTGCATTGCATTTTAGGCAAAGTTCATGCCGTCGGGCACGGCAAGGGTGGGTGAGCGCCAAGTGGCCGCATGATGTTCTTTGGCTGTTGCCTCAGCGAGCGGCTTCCAGCCACTGGCTTCGTTGCCGCAGTTTTTTCAGGGCCTGATTGTTCAGGCGGGAAGCCGTTGTAGCCGATGACGATATGGTAATCGCAGCGCGCTGAGCGTCCGGCTGGGGGTCGCGGTAGGGACAATCATGCTTTACGACCGCCGAGTAGGCCCGGGGAGTTTCACCCCGAGCCTCTCACAGACATATTTGTGATGGATCAGTTTCGCTAGTGGTTCGCGTTTTTGCTTTGCAATGCTTTTCGCAAGTGGACAGCTTCTTCGCGCACTTCGAGTAAGCCTGGCAAGATAGCAGCGCTTGATTCGATTGGCGCATTATTCAACTGATTGCCTTTTCCTCCAAGCCCCAACTCACGATACTCCCGCAGCCGTTCTACAATCAGATCGCGAATTTCACTAGCGTTATCCACTCCTTCAAACACAGCCTTGTGCGACTTCTCCTCCCCATGTTTCCCAACCGACGCTCCACCGCCCGCAGCATGCACTTCGACATCGGCCAAGCCAAGCAGCCTCTGCACTGGCCCCGACTGAACGCGGATTTCCTGAATGTTGGCGAAGGTCATCGTGAGTTCTTCTACATTCCATACACCCCGTCTGATCCGGAGGCTACGATCAGTGACGATATACCAGCGCAGTTCGTAGGCCCACTTGATAGCAAGGAACGTGAATGGCGAAACAAAAGCAACGCCGAAGACACCCAAAACTTCGCCGACCACGACCCCGTACTGTACCCAAATCGGAGCCGTTTTTACAAACTTCCAGGTAATTCCGTACGCAACAAGAACACCAACCACAACGCCCAAAATCTTTATTGCCCACAGAAACAATTGCCAGTAGTAGAAATTCTTGCCAGCTCGAAAGACCACCAGGGATTCAGGGCTGCCTTCGGGCGGATGGGGCTCGGCTGGAACACGAAGAGCGGCCAGCACACTCGCTCGCGCCCATTCAACCACTTTGACGCTGCTCCTCAACCAGCACTCGAATCGCCTTCAGTTCACCGGCAATGTCTTTGAGCAGATCGGCCACTTCGCCTCCGCCTGGTTCTACCTGTGCACCGGTGCCGTCGCGGGCGCCGCGCATGCGTGAATACAGAAAGTCGCGCATCGCTTCGTGGTTTGGTAAGCCCTCGAGCGTCATCTCCGCGTTCGAGCTTCCGGCTGCGGTTTGAATCTCGATCCGCGCCAGGCCCAGATAGCGTTCGATCAGCGACGAATGCAGATGGATGTCCTGAATACGGGAATAGTTCAGCATGATCTCGTGTCGAAACAGGATTCCCCATTTCATGTGAATCCCGTCTTCGTCGAACCTATATCGCATCGTGTGGTAGCGAAAATAGAGCAGCGGAAAGACGACCGGAAAGGCAACGAACGAGAGCACGGCCTTGATGAGATAGCAGGTCATGAGCTTCTCGACCGGGCGCTCAATGGCTGCGATGTGCGCTGGCACGGGAGGCGATTTGGAGCTGCGGCTGTCGATCATCTTCCTGGTGAGTATACGCTAGCGGAGTTCTAGTTGTTCAGTAGAAGATGGCGCTTGAAATGACAGCCATTGGGGCAAGAAAAAGACGCCTGACCTCCGCCGATTGGTCGAAGCTAATACTTTAAACCTTAAGTGACGTGTTGCCATCTAAATAGTCAACATTTTATTCGGGCGGCCAATCGGGCACAGTCTGCTATTATTTGACAACATATTGGCGTAAGAGAGAAGAGGGAAACGGGGGGATGGCTTATCAGCTCGTGGTGATAAAAGATAACAGCGGCGATGTCTACCTGTTAGAAATCGGCTTGAAACAAGCCGGGATCAGTTTCGCAATGCATCTGATTCAGGACGCAGAGACAGCTCGAAACTTCATCCAGGCTCCGAGCAGCATCCTGCCCAACCTCGTTCTGCTCGATTTGAACTTGCCACGAATCGATGGAGAAGAATTGTTACGCCTTGTAAGGCCGCAGCCATCGTTCGAAAATGTCCCTGTGGTCAAGTGGAGTTCACTTCCATCACCTAAGGACCGAATGGCAATTTCGGGATTTCAGGGCACGCACATTATCTGCAAGCCCGCTTCATTCGACGCGTTTACCGAGCTTGGAGCGCTAATCGGGAAGGTGTTGAATTCGAGCGAGGTCCAGGCTAAAACATGACGTCAAAAACGCCAGAGCCCTCGCTGCTTATGCAGCTTAGGCAAGCTACGAGACCCTTTCATGAAGCGATTGAGAAGCACGTGGATGTGCTTCGTCCAGATCTTTCTTCTGAAGAGTATCGCCAGTTGATAGCACGGTTTTATGGATTCTATGCACCTCTCGAATTGCGCATGGCCCAAG
>CAZZGS010000376.1:0-5042 GCA_964653845.1 uncultured Bryobacter sp. | reverse complement strand
CCATTGGCACCGCGTAGCGAAGTCTGGATCAGTATGCCGCCCTGTAGGTTCTGAGCGTCACCAATGGCGGCAACGGTGACATCGAGCTTTGTTCCATTCTGCGCATAGGCTGGCAGTGTCGCCGTTACCATAACAGCGGCAATGTTACGGACGAGAATTAAGGTTGGATTGATCTGCACTCCCATGCGGTCGAGCATGCTGGCGAGGCTTTGAGACGAGAAGAAAGTCTGGCGTTTGTCGCCCGTTCCGTTCAGGCCAACTACGAGGCCATAACCCAGGAGTTGGTTGTCGCGAGCACCTTCAAGCGCCACCAGTTCACGCACCCGAATGGGCTTTGAATCCACTGCCGCAACCAGCGACTGGGCAATCAGAAGGCTCAAAAGTAGTTTCATTAGAAAGGTAGGATCCCAAGAAGAATTCGATAGAGAATATTCGGCCGGCGAATCGCGTCAGACACGAGGCCCTTGCCGTTCAACTGGATGCTCACCATCGCGAGGCGATCGCTGCGAACCTGATTGTTCACGGATACATCGTTCCATCGCACAATGCCACGGAGAGCAATCTGGTGCTTCTCTGAATTGACCCCTACATCCTTGGTGGCCTGAACCACAAGATCTCCGTTCGGCAAGACCTCGACCACGCGCCCGGTCAATGTCGTTGTCAGAACATTGGATCGGCTCGTTGAGCCAGACCCGTCCATTTTCGAATTGCCACTAAGCGTGGCAAGGTTGCTTAATGCTCCCAGTGCGGCTGGCTGGCCGAGTAACTTACTGATGCTCGAATCGACAGAGGACTTTCGAGACGAGGATGAATCCCCCTGGCTGCTGGCTGTGAGTCTGTCTGAGACCACAATCGTGATCGTGTCTCCAACGCGTCGAGCTCTGAGGTCGCCTGAGAGGTCGCTGTATCGGCCGGATTCTGAGTAAATGGAGCCAGGCGCGCTTTGCCCTTCACCGATTGCGCTCGCGATGAGCGCTACAAAGAGGAGTCGAACAGTTATTCTCATCTGTTTTTCTTTCCTTTCCCCGACTGAATTTCAACCTTGCCCGGGCCGACGGCGATCGCTCGCAAAAGCTTTTTGCCTTCGAGTGTTGAGATCAGCAGCGGATCCCCAAGGCGAGCCTTGCCTCGGGCAACTGCGCTCATGCGGATCGTGGCTTCTCCGGCCGTGCTTGAAAGCTCGACCGCATCGCCCTGCTGAATCAGCGGAGCTTCCGTCAGGTGGAGAGGCTCGAGGACCGTGCCTTTGGACAGCGAGCGTCGTAACACCTTACCCAACGGAAGCTCGACGAGGATCTCGTCCTTGCCGCTACCGGGTCGCCAGGCTTCTTCGATGCTCGCAATGTCCTCTCGGGTCAAAAGTCGGCCCGCACTAAGGGGACGGGCTGTTACCAGCCTCAGTTGCCGGCGATGGAAAGCGAATCGAATCCGAACAGAGGCATAAGAGCCAGTTCCAATCAGCCTTCCTCGCCACAAGTACTGCTGCCTCTGCGCTTCAAAGCTCAGCCCGCTTCGCTCAAGGCTCAATTTGCCTGGCGGTCCGGGTGCGACGAAGTGTTCCAGGATCTCGATTTCTTTGGGGCCGGGCTTCAATCCGAACAGACCGTCAAGTGCCTCGCGCAGTTCTGCTTCCCAGGCAATATCCCGATCTGATGCAGCAGAGCGATACAGGCAGAGAGGGTCAAACTGCCCAGCTTCGATTCCAAAACTTCGCGCCCAGGCACCAAGCGTCGACGACGACAAGTCGCGTCGCACACCAAACCCTGGAGCAGCCGTGAGCACTGTAGCGGCGGGCAGTCGTTGAAACTCAGGCAGCCGCCTGGCCAGATCTTCCGCCAGCACTTGAGGTCGGTCGATGATCAGGCAGCCGGGCTCAACAGCCAAAGCGAAACCAAGCAGAAGAAACATCATTACCGTGTCACATTGTTGGCTTGCTGATACATTTCATCGGCAGCCTTAACGATCTTTGCGTTCGCCTCATAGGCGCGCTGCGCCACGATCAGATTGATGAACTCACTGACGACGCTGACGTTGGATTGTTCGAGATAGCCTTGCAGCAAAGCGCCCATGCCTTCCTGTCCGCCGGGTGTGCCGATCTGCGGCTCGCCCGAAGCATCTGTCGGCATGTAAAGGTTCTTGCCAATGCTGTTGAGACCTGCCGGGTTGGCGAAATTGGCAATCTGGACCTGGCCCGCCACCTGAGTCGCGGTCTGTCCGGGAAGGCCATAACTGACGGTGCCATCAGCTCCAATCGTGACCCCCTGCGCCTCGGCCGGAATTGTAATCTGAGGCTCGAGTGCATCGCCGTCACTGGTGACAATGTTGCCGTCACGGTCGAGGTGAAATCCACCCGAGCGCGAATAAGCAGTCTCTCCGGTTGGCCTTCGAATCTGGAAGAAACCCTTGCCCTGAATCACTAGATCGAGAGGATTGTTGGTCATCGCGAAATCACCCTGAGAAAAGACAATTTCGTTTGAGACGGTCCGCGTACCAAGCCCAAGTTGCAGCCCGCTTGGAATGTTGGTCTGTGCTCCAGCCGAGGCACCAGGCTGAGTCAGGGTCTGATACATCAGGTCCTGAAACTGGGCTCGCCGGGCCTTGAAGCCGGACGTGTTGGCATTGGCCAGGTTGTGGGCAATATTGTCTACGTTGAGTTGCTGGGCGGACATGCCGGAGCCAGCGCTATAAAGTGCTCGTATCATGCTTGGTTCCTATACCCGACCCACTTCTTCAGTGGATCGCTTCCCCATCTCGCCATGCAATTGCAGGGCCTTTTGCAACATCTCGAACTGGCGCGAAATCTTAACCATCTGAATGCTGCCTGTGGTTGGATCGATGTTGGACTTCTCAAGCCAGCCCTGATGTACCTCTACTCCGGCAGCTCGCTTTAGCTTGTTCGTCTCACCGAGGGCAAAGTAGGAATTGCCAGACTTGGTCAATTGGTCGCGTTCGGACGGCTCCATCAAGTCGATCCGTGCAAGGGCGACATTATTTTGCCGCAGAACCCCCTGCCGGTCGATATCGAGATTGCGGGCAGGGTCAAATCGAAAGGTCGGAGGGATCGGCTGCCCATCAGGAAGAGTCAGTTTCACTTTGAACCCTTCGCGGGTTCGAAGTTGGCCGTCGGTACCGATTTGGAAACTGCCATTGCGTGTCAACAAATTGCCATCTGGCGATTCTGTGACGAAGTAGGCGTTGCCCTCAAGGGCTACATCGAGCGGGCGCGAAGTCGGCTCGAGAAGGCCTTGACTGAAGTTGATCCAGGACTTACGCAGATCTGGTGAAACCCCTGTAAATGCAAGGCCGCCATTGGCTGCATTGGCTTCGTCCGAACCATACAATGCATAGCGTTCGAGCTCGGATTTAAAGGCTGGAGTACCTGTATTGGCCAGATTGTTGGCTACGATGTCGAGGCTCTCAGCGCGGGCTCGAAGACCGCTGGCGAGGATGCTGGTAGTGGTGTCCATGGTTCTACTGAGAGAGGGAATAGCAATCTGGTGACCAAAGGCTTTTTTGCTTTGGCATTGCGCGTGCAATGTGATTCTGCGTGATGCCATCCATGACCAGCCTTGAAGCCACTCTGCCTCAGACCGCTGCGTCGATCGGTTTCGATGCAAAGTCAGAGTTCGGGCGTTCTGCTGAGAGCACGGACGATGCCAATGGTGCTGCTAGTGAGACCGGCATGGCTGCGTTGCTCGGAATGTGGGTGACGATCTTTCAACAGCAGGTACTTCCAGAACCGGTCGCTGTTGAAGCAGGTATGGCATGGCAAGAGGGTGGAAGCTCCGCCGTGGCAGAGACTCAGACCTCTACGGCATCTGGCGCAGTTGAAGAAAGTTCTCGTGGGGGCAAAGGTACTCCAGTCTTGGCAGCCGACATTTTGGGCCTTGTGGGTGGGCAAGCCGTCCAGGCTTCGATTCTTTGGGCAGCGGTTCAAGAACCGGTTGAAGCCACAGTCGTTGAAGCCACAGTCGTTGAAGCCAGAGTTGCTGAAGCCACAGTCGTTGAAGCCAGAGTTGCTAAAGCCAGAGACACTGGGCCAGAGGCAAAACCTCTACCCGGTCCCGAGGCCTCCCCGCAGCAAGTTCTACCAGCATTGCCTTTCGTGAGTACCTTACCAGTTCCAGTTAAAGAAACTCCGGTGGTTGAATCCTCAAAAGTAGATCTGCCAGTCCCGGTCGCGAAGAAAGAAGTTAGCAATGAAGACCCTGCGATAGCAGCGGTGGTTGAGGCCTTTGAGCCGATGCTCGCTCCACAGAAATCGAATGGCTCCGATGCTGCCTCAGAACGCATTGAGATTGAAAAAGTCATCGCGGTAAATCCTGCTCCAGCTCCGGCAGCTTTTAAAGTTGTACCCACCGTCGAGCCGCCACCACTGGAAACTGTCGTCAACCTGAAGCGGAAAGTGAGTGAGCGGATTCTGCCCAAAACTCTAGCTATCGACGTTCAACCGGCAGTGAATGATCCAATAAAGGCGCCATCCAAATCAGAACCAACCCAAAAAGAGCTACCGGAGATGACTGCCACCGTCGATCTGCGTGAGCCAGGCGTGGAGGCAGAAGCGCCTTCCAACGAAGAGCCGAAGCTAGCCCTGGAGCAGCCGATTCCAGACGCTGCACCGCGCGAAGGCACTCCTATTTTGAAGGCTAGCGCTGAAGAACCCGCTCCAGCACCGGCACCGCATTCTCTCGATCCGGCTCCCCGCGCACCATCAGTTGCAACTCCACCGCCAGCTCCGGTGCCCCAGCGAAGCAAGGCAACCTTTGTGCCAGAGCCGCCTCCAGCTCCGCCGGCCTCACGCGAAGCCAAAACGATATCTATCCGCATTCCGCTCAATGATTCGAGCGCGGCAACGGGCACACCAGTGCGCCATCTCGATCTGATCTTCAATCGGAAAACGCTTGTCCATAGTGTGTTGTCCCTAGGTTGCCCCCCGGGGTGGCGCGGCTTTTCCTTCCGGCTGGCTGAACCGCGGCTGAACGTTCCAGTCAGAAATGGTGGAAGCAGGCACTCACGGGATTGATCGATGCCCGCTCGGTGTC
>CAZZGS010000375.1:0-5056 GCA_964653845.1 uncultured Bryobacter sp. | reverse complement strand
CGCTTGTCGTCGGCGATGCCACGGAAGAGCGACATTGGGATGTGGGCGTGGGTGTTGATCAGGCCCGGGATGAGAATTGAATTGGGGTGGGCGACGCGGCGCGCACCTTTGTACTCGCGCTCGATTTCGGCACGAGGGCCGACGGCGAGAATCTTTGGGCCTTCAATGGCGATGGCACCGTCGGTGAGGACGCGGCGTTGTGCATCCATCGTGACAATGGTGCCCGCGGTGAGGATGGTGCGTTGGGGGGCGGCCATCGCGACCGAGCCGGCGAGGGCCAGGCTAAACGAACGACGACTGATTGAAGGGGTGCGGAAGAAGTTCGGCGAAGGTATAACGGCGTTCTGTTTCATTGGCTCCACATAGAATGATCTCAAGTTCGGGGCCAAAGAACTCTGCCATCACCTGACGGCAAAGGCCGCAGGGAGCGGCTGGGGTGCTGGAATCGGTACAGATGACGATGCAGCGGAAGTGACGATGGCCTTCGGATACGGCCTTAAAGATGGCGACACGTTCGGCACAGAGAGTTGCGCCGTAGCTTGCGTTTTCGATGTTGCAGCCAGTGAAGATGGTGCCGTCGCTGGTTTCCAAGGCGCAGCCGACCTGATATTTCGAGTAGGGAGCGTAGGCGGAACGTTGGGCGGTGCGGGCTTGCTCAATGAGGCTCATACAGTTGAATCTATACAGAGGGAAGCATAGCGCGAATGAGGTTGATGAATTGAGCGCTTACGTCGCGGCCGGTTTCGAGGACTTCGCCGTGATGGATCTTTTCGTTGGTGATGCCAGCGGCCATGTTGGTGACGCAGGAGAAGGCAACGACCTCAGCCCCCATGTGGTTGAGCGCGATCGCCTCGGGCACGGTGGACATGCCGACAAGGTCAGCACCAATGATGCGGAGGTAGCGGATCTCGGCTGGGGTTTCGTAGGTGGGGCCGGAGAGGCAGGCGTAGACGCCTTGGTGGAGGGTGCTGCCGATGCGCTGAGCGGTGTCGAGGGCGACTTGCCGCAGACGGGGCGAGTAGCAGAAGGTCATGTCTGGGAAGCGAGGGCCCAGAGAATCGTCATTGGGGCCGAGTAGAGGGTTAGTGCCCTGGAGGTTGAGGTGATCGGTGATCAGGACGAGTGCGCCACGGTTGTAGCTGAGGTTGATGCCGCCAGCGGCGTTGGTGAGGATTACTTTGCTTGCGCCGAGGCGGGCCATGACGCGTGCGCCAAGGACGACCTTATCGATTGAATGGCCTTCGTAGAGATGGGCGCGGCCGGACATCACAACGACATTGCGGCCTTCGAGTTGGCCGAATATGAGCTTGCCAGCGTGACCGACGGCGGTGCTGTGGGGCCAGCCTGGGATGTCTTCGTATGGAATTACAGTTGGGTCGGAGACTTCATCGGCCATGGGGCCAAGGCCAGAGCCGAGTACGATGGCAATTTCGGGGCGGGCTTTGAGGCGGGATTCGAGGTAGTCGATTTGTTCTTTCATAGGAGCATTCCTGCGATGCATGCCGACATGAAGTTGGCCATGGTGCCGGCCATGACGGCCTTGAGGCCGAGGCGGGCGATGTCGGACTTGCGGGTGGGCATCAGCGCGCCCATGCCGCCAACCTGAATTGCGACTGAGCTGAGGTTGGCGAAGCCGCAGAGGGCGAAGGTGGCAATGGTGAAGGAGCGGGGATCGAGCATCGCCTTGACTTTGCCGAGTTCGATGAAGGCTACAAATTCGTTGAGGACGAGGCGGGTACCGAGGAACTGACCGATAGTTTGGCAATCGTTCCAGGCCACACCGAGGAGCCAGGCAACGGGTGCAAAGGCGTAACCGAGGATGGTTTGAAGTTTGGGTGCGCCGAGGCCTACCAGGCAGCCGTTGACCAGCGCGATGAGACTGAGAAAAGCAATGAGCATGCCAGCGATGTTGAGTGCGAGTTGGAGACCGTCGCCAGCGCCGCGTGCGGCGGCGTCGATGACGTTGATGCCGGGTTTCTCGACTTGGAGGTTAATGTCGCCGGAGGTCTCGGGGACTTCGGTTTCAGGCACGAGCATTTTGGCGAGCATGATGGTGGCAGGGGCGGTCATGATGACGGCGGTGAGCAGGTGTTCGATCGAAACACCGGCGAATTTGACGTAAGCGGCCATGGTGGCACCAGAGACGTGAGCCATGCCACTGGTCATGATGGTGAAGAGTTCCGATTCGGTGAGCTTGGCGAGAAAGGGGCGAATCGTTAGAGGGGCTTCGGTTTGGCCCATGAAGATGGAAGCGGCAACGTTGGTTGATTCTGCGCCGGAGCCACCCATAGTGCGACGCATGACTTTGGCCATCACGCCGATGACAATCTGCATGACGCCGAAATAGTAAAGGACCGAGAAGAGGCTGGCGATGAAGATGACGATGGGGAGAACCTGGAAGGCGAAGAGGACGCCAAACTCAGGGTTTGCTTTGCCGAGCTTGTCGCCAAAGAGGAAGGAAGCACCGTCTTCAGAGTATTTGAGGAGATTGTTTACCGCCCCGGATGCAACCTGAAAGGCGGAGCCCACGGGAGTTTTGAGAACAATAATGGCGAAGCCAAATTGCAAACCGAGGCCCCATAAGAGGAGCCTCGGTTTGATTGCTTGTCGATTTGTCGATAGTAGGTAGCAGGTTGCCACGATGACAACCAGGCCAAGTAGGCCGATCATGAGAACTAGCCTACAACTTCAAGGACGATCTCGCGCTGCTCTGGAGCATTATTTGCGATTTTGAAGGAATCTTCGACGACCTCAGCCGCTTCTTCGAGGTTGTTTTCGCTGGTGTGATAGAGGCGGCAGAGGACTGCGCCTGCATCTACCTTAGAGCCGACCTTGACTTCAAGGATGATGCCCACGGCGTGATCGATCGTGTCGTCGACGGCATTGCGACCGCCGCCAATCATGACTACGGCCTTGCCGATCCCTTCGGCGTCGATAGCGCTGACATAGCCACCACGGGTGGTGACGATTTCACGCATACCGGTTGCGTTGGGGAGCAAGTCGAAGCGATCGAGAACCTGTGCGTTGCCACCCTGAGCGGTGATAACGTCCTTGAACTTGCGGTAACCGGAGCCGTCGAGCAGCTTGGTTTGTGCGAGTTCGCGGGCAGCTTCGAGCGTAGGGGTGATCTTGGCGAGGAAGATCATGCGAGCGGCGAGTTCGAGACTCAACCGGGTGAGATCGATGGGGCCGGAGTTCTGGAGTGTCTGGGAGACTTCCATGACTTCGAGCGCATTGCCGACGGCGAAGCCCAGAGGCTGGTTCATGTCGGTGATCAGAGCCTGAACCTTCTTGTCGAGGCGGCGACCGATGCCAACCATCAACTGGGCCAGACGGCGCGCGTTGACCTGGCTTTTCATGAATGCACCAGCGCCGACTTTGACGTCGAGAACGAGAGCATCCACACCGGCGGCGATCTTTTTAGACATGATCGAGCTGGCAATGAGCGGAATCGATTCGACAGTGCCGGTGACGTCACGCATGGCGTAAAGCTTGCCATCGACGGGGGCGATCTGATCGGTCTGGCCGATAAAGGCGAGGCCGTGCTCGGTGAGCTGGGCTTTAAATTGGTCGAGAGTGAGGTTGACGTTGAAGCCGGGGATGGACTCGAGCTTGTCGAGGGTTCCACCGGTATGTCCTAAGGAACGGCCGCTGATCATGGGAACAATAACACCGGCTGCGGCAGCGATGGGAGCAGCAATTAAGCTGGTCTTGTCGCCGACGCCGCCAGTGGAGTGTTTGTCCACTTTGAGGCCGGGGATGTCTGAGAGATCGAGTTTCTCTCCAGAAGCAATCATCAGGGCGGTGAGATTGTCTGTTTCGGCTTCGGTGAGTCCTTTAAAGAAGACGGCCATCAAGAATGCGGATATCTGGTAATCGGGAATTTCACCCCGCATGTAGCCTTCGATGAGGAATGCCAGCTCTTCTTGCTCTAGTTCTTCACCTTCGCGCTTACGCTGTATGAGTTCGGTGAAACGCATGACAATTTGCTAGATTAGCACAACAAGTACTTGCAAAGTAAAGGAAATAAAGGAATTCGACATTTGCCCTTACGATTTCGATTGTCTGAGTCGATAGTGGTGTGGTGGAATAGTTAAGCTTCATGGTTAGAAACGACGAGGTTATTGTTCCGGTATTGGCACCTGCAGAGGTGCTGGCTGGAATTGCGTGGCAGGGTATGGAACCGGTTTTTGCCGATCTGGACGCTGAAACGATGAGTCTGACGCCGGCAACGGTGACTGATCAGGTGACGGTGCATACGAAACAAGTCTTTGTTTCTCCAGTGTTTGGCGTGGTTGGGGAGTGGGAAGCGCTGCGTACGGTGACCGAGCCGAGGGGGATCCACCTGCAGGTGGAGGGCGTGGGCGGATCGTCGAAATGGGAGAAGATCGCGCCGGGAGTGAGGGGTATGGCCCGGAGTCTGGTGAGGGTGGATGGCCAGCTGATTCACGGGGGAGCTACGGGCTTTGCGGCGGAACTGGAGTCTTTTGGGATTAGTTCGAAACGGATGCCAGAATGGCGTGGAAAACGACGTGATTTCCCTGGGATGGCGGCAATCGAAGATGAAGTTTTATTAATCGAAGACTGGCAAGAGCAAATTGAAGTGCTCAAAGAGTGTGCGAACGTGACTTCCCGGCAAGGGCAATTGGTGTTTGAGGATCCGCGCCGCCTACCCGGTTCGGCCGGGTTGGACGACCTTCGCGTTCGCCGCGCTGTCTAGGAGACGAACGTCGAGGGAGGCACCGCCGCCGCTGCGGTTGGATGCCGAAATGGAGCCACCGTGCTGGTGGACTATGCCTTCAGAGACGGTAAGACCAAGGCCGGTGCCCTTGGAGTCGAGTCTGGTGGAAACGAAGGCGTCAAAAATATCCGGGAGCACGTCTGGCGGGATGCCAGGGCCGTTGTCTTCCACGCGAATTGAAAGTATTGGTTTGCCGTCTGTGCGGAGCTGGCAGGTAGTGACGCGGATCTGACCACCCTTTTCGGGGACGGCCTGCAGAGCGTTTCGAATCAGATTCAGGAAAACCTGGAGGAGGCGGTCGGCGTTGCCAAGGAC
>CAZZGS010000374.1:4167-5066 GCA_964653845.1 uncultured Bryobacter sp. | reverse complement strand
GAAGAAGAGGTCTTTGGGTAGGCGGTCTTCGAGTGACTGGAGCGACTTGAGGATGAGGGGGCGGATGGTGCCGGATTGCTGGAAGAAGAGGCGGGTGTAGTTGCCTTCGGATTCGAGCAGTGTGAGGTCTGCCGGTTTGAGGAACCAACAGCGGTCTCCGTCTTTGACGAAGAGGTGTTCTAGTGGGGACTCTGAGACCGGGCTTAGTTTGGTGAGGGCTTGGGCAAGACGGTCTGCGGGGATTGGCTTGAGCAGATAGTCGAGGGCGGAGACTTCGAAGGCTTTGAGGGCGTAGGCGTCGTAGGCAGTGGTGAAGATGACATCGGGGGTGGAATCGAGTTGTTCGAGGAGGTCGAAGCCGGAGCCGCCGGGCATCTGGATGTCGAGGAATAGCAGGTGGGGATGGTGCTGGTGGATCAGCTTGATGGCATCTGCGGCGTTGGCGGCTTCGGCTACGATTTCGATTTGGGGGTGGGCCGTGAGGAGACGGCGGAGCTCGAGGCGGGCGAGGCGTTCGTCGTCGATTAGGATGGCTTTGCGGTTCATTCGGTGGGTAGCTCGATGGTGGCGAAGACCTGGCCGTTGGCTTCGTTTAGCGTAAGTTTGGCCTGGGGGCCGCGGAGGAGGTGGAGGCGTTCGCGGACGTTGGCGAGGCCGGTGCTTGTGGATGGAGCTTTGGATGGTGCGAGGCTGCCGGGGTTGGTAACTTCGAGTTTGAGGCCGGTGGGGGACTTGGTGGCGCAGATCTGGACTTTGCCGATGCCGTGCTTGAGGGCGTTCTCGACCAGGATTTGGAGGCACATGGGCGGGACTTCGATGTTGTCGAGATTGTCTTCAATTTGCCACTCAATTTCGAGGCGCTCCTCGAAGCGCATCTTCTCGATGGCAAGGTAGTCGCG
>CAZZGS010000374.1:0-4157 GCA_964653845.1 uncultured Bryobacter sp. | reverse complement strand
CCGGCGAGAGAGATCTTCCTGGGATGTGGTTGCGCGGACGGCTTCGAGTTCTTCGCGCAGCGGCACAGTTGGGCGACGGGATTGAGTTAGTGAGTAGCGCATGAGCTGAGAGAGGCGAGTGACGGCGTCTTGGGCGGCGGACGGGTTTTCGAGGATGAGGCCGCGGAGAGAGTTGAGGGAGTTGAAGAGGAAGTGGGGATTGATCTGGGCCTGGAGGGCGTTGAGCTGCGCCTCGCGTTGGGCTATGGAGCGCCAGATGAGATGGACGGTGAAGTAGATGAGCAGCCAGATGAGCATCAGGAACATCATGTTGAAAAGGATGCCGGCGATGATGGACGTGAGTTTGACATTGGTGGATGGCATGGTCTTGCTGGCGACGAGATACCAGCAGAGCTGGATGAGCGCGGTGAGGGCGAGGGCACCGGCGGGGATCATGACGATGGTGTGAATCGCGATGCTTCGCCAGGGTTTGGACAGCAGGTTTGTGCGGTGGATGTGAGCGCGGAGGGTGTGAGTGACGAGGATGCCGGCGGCACCGTAGGAGAGGAGGCCGAAGTTGGTTGCCCAGGGTAGCCTCATGTAGGTGTTGATCAACATTGTGTTGATGACTGCATAAAGGCCCCAGCCGATTGACTGGCAGAGCCAGTAGAGGTTTCGTTTTTCGGTGGGGCCTAGCATTTGTTGTGATTCCTATTGTAGGAAGGTATCGAGTTGCATGAGATACCATTCGGGATCGTCGAGCATGATGAAGTGCTTGGCAGTGTCACTCATTTTGATGGTCTTATTGGGGAGTTTGGTGAATTGGGTTTCGTAGACGTCGAGGGTCTTTTCGCGGGTTGAGAAATCTTTGTAGCCGATCCAGCTTGCGAGGATCAGGGTGCGGGATTTGATTTTTGCAACTGCTTCGCGCAGGTCTGTTGTGTAGAGGTCGAACATGGCATTGGCGATGGCGATGGGGTCTGATTGTAGAGACCATTCGGTTACGTCGGGCAGGCCTTTGTCGCCGACGATGGACTTGAGCATGCCGCTTTTTTTGACGTAAGTGCCGTATTGCTCTTTGGATTGGGCGGCGATCATCATGCGCATGCCTTCTGCCTGTTTACGGAGTGAGGTGGGGTCTGGGAACATCATGGCACCGAGGTGGGGCAGGGAATCGACGATGACCAAGGGGCCGGTGAGGCTTGGGTTTTCAGCGGCGATCCAGAGGGCCATGTGGCCGCCCAAAGAATGCCCGATGAGGATGGGTTGTTTGAGTTTGGATGTCTCGATGTAGGCAACGATCGAGTCTTTCACTTTTTCAAGATAAGGCCCATCGGAGAGGCGTGGCTGGCCAGCGAAGCCGGCGAGAGTGAGTGAGTGGCAATGGTAGTTTGCCTTGAGGCGATCGACGGTCTTGGCCCAAACTTCGCCCGAAGAGGAGAGGCCAGGGATCAGGATGACGGGTTGACCTTTGGGGTTGCCGGCGAGTTTCACAGCGAATGGTTCGGCGGCTTGGAGAATAGCGGCGATGAGGAGTAACAGGGGTCTCATGAGACCAGTGTGCGGGCGGTTGGCCGACACACCGCCCGGTTTGGGATGAGCGGTGTGCAGGCGTGATAAGCGGTGCTAGAAGGTGAGGCGAGCCTGCACCTGGAGCCAGCGGTTGGTGGCAGCGGTTTGTGAGAGGACGCGGCCAAAGTTGGTTGAGTAGGGGTCTGTGTTGGCGTTGCCCATCTGGGAACGGTTGATGGCGTTGAGGGCATCGAAGCGGAGTTGCATGTTGACGCGCTCGGTGATGGAGAGGTTCTTTGAGACGTTGGCGTTCCACTGGTTGGTGTGGTCCCTACGGATGCCGGGGATGCGGGTGTTGAACTGACGGCGGTGGAAGCTGTTGGGGCCATTGAGGGAGTTGCGCTCGAAGTTAGCAGTGTTAAACCAGGTGTCGAAGGTCTTGGTGACGTCGGCAATGCTCGATGTGTCGTTGCCGCGGTAGAAGACGCTGCCTCCCCAATCGAGAAGTGGGCCGGGCTGGAGTTCCCAGGTGACGGCGGTTTGCCAGCCGCCGATGAGATAGTTGAGGGCGCGGGATGTGTTGTTTAGGAATTTACGGTTCTTGCCGAAGGGGAGTTCGTAGATGGAACTGGCGACGATGCGATGGGGGCGGCCATCGTTGGAGGGCCGGGTGCGGCGTTCGGATTCGAATTCGTTGAAGAAGAAATCGGATTCGTTGAGTTTCATGGCTGTGTAGCCAAAGTTCAAATTCCAGCCCTTGGAGAAGCGTTTGTCGAAGGAGACCTGGAGTTCGTGGGCTCTGGTGCGGGAGTCTGCATCGCCGTAATTACGGAGGCCGTTGCCACCGGTGTTCTGCGGGAAGGCCCGGAGGAGCTGGTGCTTGCGGATGATGTTGGCAGTGAAGAAACCGTTGTTGGACATATCCTGCCAAACGAGAGGATCGAATTTAGAGCGATCCAGATTGCCGATGAAGAAGGGGTTGGGGACGTTGGCATTGAGGTTGTTGGCAATAGCGTCGTTGCGGGTGAGACCGTTGGCCCAATAGCTTTCGGGCAGGAAGGACTCGCGACGGCTGACGTTGTCGCCGCTCAGGGAGATGCGGTCTGAGAAAGAACCCTGGTACATCACGTTGAGCTGCATGGTGGCACCGATCTGACGCTGGATGCCGAAGCTGAAGCGCTGCTGGCGGGCGTGAGGGATGGTGGTTGGGGTGTAGTCGTAGTTGCGGCCGGCGCGGGCCATGAGGCCGAGGGCGTCGCGGGTGGGAACGTCGAAGCGGGTGCCGTCGGCGCGTATGGGGAAGGGGTCGCGGAGAGGCGAGTTGCCATTGGCAGGGTTGGCGTTGGCGGGGAAGTTCCAGGTCTGGCCGAAATTGTTGGTGATGATAGTTGAAGTGGTGCGGGAGAAGCCGGACTGGTCTGGGGCGAAGTTCATCACGTTGAGGGTGTCGAAGAAGATGCCGTAGCCGCCGCGGATGACGGTGCGGTCATTGAGCATGTAGGCAAGGCCGACGCGGGGCATGAGCATGAGTTCGTTCTTAAAAGCATTGCGCGGATTCGAGCCGCTGCCCGGGTAGAGACTGCCTCCAAGGACTTTGAAATTTGCGGCGGGAAGTTCGGGGATTGGGTTGCGGGCGTAGGCGGCTTGGACTGCCTCTGTGATGGGGAGAGTTGCCGTGGGGTCGAAGCCGGCGATCAAGCGGTTGTAACGCTCGGTTGCGCCACCTTCCCATTCGAGACGAGCGCCGAGGTTGAGGGTGAGGCGCTTGGTGATTCGCCAAGAGTCTTGCAGGAAGGTGCCCCAGTAGGGCGTGTGGGTGGCGAAATCGTCGTTTGTGGTAACGGAAATCCCGTTGGGGGTGCCAAGAATAAAGGCGGCCATGGAGTGAGCGAGGTTGGTGGATGGGAAAAAGCCATCATCGTAGCGACGGGTGTAGGTATCGGCGAAGGCGAAATTGCCGCTGGTATTGCCGCCACCACCGCCGGTGCGGAAGTAGTTGCGTTTATCGAAAGCGGCGCGGAAGGTGTGTTTGCCACGGATGTGAGTGGCCTCGAGCTTTGCATTTATACTGCGGGTACGAGTGAAGGCTGGCAGGCCACCCGGGCTGATGGTGGAGTAGCCGTTGAGGTTCATTTGCGGAAGGAGAGCGTCGGCTCCGGCCTTTTGATCCATGTAGGCGGGGAGGCCAAGATCGCTGGGTTTGAAGGTGCGGGCGAAGGGTTGGAGGCTGCCTTCTTTGAACTGGTTGGATGCGAGGTTGAAGTTGAAAATGGTCGTTGCGGATTTGGAATAGACAACGTCGAAGTTGCCGCCTACGTTGTTGCGGATGAGGCCGTTGAGGTTGAGGCCACGGGCTGTCTCATAGGTCCAGTCGCCGCGGTCTTCGGGGCCGAAGTTGTTCCAGGACCAGCGACCGTACATGCGCCATTTGTCGTTGAGGTTGTAATCGACACGGTTGGAGTAGGCTGAGTAATCCCAGTTGTAGGCGGTTCGGTTGGCGAGGTAATTGTTGGTGGGGTCCTGGCCGGGGATGGTTGCGTTTGGCTTGGGATAAAGAGCCATGATTTTGTCGAAGGCCGGATTAGCGAAGCGGCTTTTTGGGATGACGTTGTTGGGGAAGGCCTGACGGATGAAATTGTTGGGGCGGGCGGGATCGCGGGTAATGG
>CAZZGS010000373.1:0-5082 GCA_964653845.1 uncultured Bryobacter sp. | reverse complement strand
GCCCTGGAGGCGGCATGGGCGGCCCAGGTGGTGGAATGGCTGGTTCAAGCCAGGGCGGCGGCATGGGTGCTGATAGCGGTAGCATGGGTGGCCCCATGGGCGGTCCCGCAGGTGGCGGCATGCAGTTGCCCAAAATCAAGGTAGCGTTTGAAACCGCAATGCCCGTAGCCGAAGCCAGGGCCCGAATCGAAATCAAAGACGTCTTCCAGGGCCTCCGAGACGAATTCGTAATCGTCTCAGTCAGCGGTATGCGAAGCATGGGTGCTACCCGCAAAGGAGGCGAGGATGCAGATCGTGCCAAGGACATGCAAGCACGTCTCCTCCAGTTGACCACCCTCAAGGTCAAGGACGACAAGGTTTATCAGCCGGCCGATGCCAGGATCCAGCAAACACCAACCGGAAGCGTGATGATCTTCGCCTTCCCGCGTAAAGAACTCCAACTCACCCCAGAAGACAAACAAGTCACCTTCAAGACCACCATGGGCCCCATGGAGATCTCGGTCAAGTTCAACTTGAAGGACATGGTCTTCGACCAGAAGTTGTCCCTCTAAATCAACCTAAAGTCCAATAAAAAAGGCGGCCCGAAAGGGCCGCCTTCTTCTTTGTAACGTGGTTGAAGTTACTTGACTTCGACGGTTGCACCGGCGTCGACAAACTTCTTCTGCATTGCTGCAGCTTCGTCCTTGGTCACGCCTTCCTTCACAGTCTTGGGGGCGCCGTCGACGAGGTCTTTGGCTTCCTTCAGACCGAGCGCGGTGATTTCGCGTACGACCTTGATGACGTTAATCTTGTTTGCGCCAGCGGCGGTGAGAACTACGGAGAATTCCGTCTTCTCTTCGACGGCTGCAGCGGGGGCGGCCCCGGCGGCAGGAGCCGCTGCGACGGATGCGGCAGCTGCCGATACGCCGAGCTTTTCCTCGAGCATTTTCACGAGTTGGGATGCCTCAAGAAGGGTGAGGCCCTGGATTTGTTCCGAGATTGCGTTGATGTCAGCCATTTTTCATCTACTCCGATTGAATTTATCTGTTACTGATTGAACTTGTTTTCTTGTACGCCTTGGTCGATGACCACAGCAAGGTTCCGGCCAACGCCATTGACGGCAGAGACCAAACGCTGTGCTGGCGCATTGATGAGGTAAAGCAGTTTTGACAGAACCTCTTCACGCGACGGCAGATTGGCGAGCTCGTTGATCGATGTTACTTCAACGACTCGCCCCTCAACAAAACCCGCCTTGAATGTAAAGGTCGGATTCGTCTTGGCGTATGTGACGAGTGCTTTTGCGAGTGCGACCGGGTCGCCATTCGTGTAGGCAATCGAATTCATTCCCTTAAGTCCGGTTACGGCAGGAGCGATGGCCAGGCCTTCGCTCGCCTTCTCCGCAAGGGTATTCTTGATGACTTTGTAGCCTCCACCAACGCTTCGAATCGTCTTACGCAATGCGTAATCCTGAGCGACGGTGAGCTTTTCAAAGCCCGTTACGAAGACGTTCGGCGACTCGACGAGAGCCTTTTTGATGGCTTCGAAATCTTTTTGCTTGTCGACTTTATTCTTCATGGTTGCTAATCCTTAAACCGCGACGGCCAGTTTCGAAGAAACGTCGGAGATATCGAGACTAATGCCAGGTCCCATCGTGGAACACAGCGTCGCACTCCTGACGTACTTCCCTTTGGCTGCGGAGGGTTTGGCGCGCAATACGGCAGTGATGAGGCTCTCGGCATTCTCGATAAGCTTGAGAGTCTCAAACTGAATCTTGCCGACAGGTGCGTGGATAACGCCGGTCTTGTCGACTCGGAATTCCACCTTACCCGCTTTAACTTCATTAATGGCCGTAGTAACGTCCGTGGTAACCGTACCCGTTTTGGGGTTCGGCATAAGACCACGCGGGCCGAGGATCTTACCGAGACGCGCCATTGAGCGCATCATGTCGGGGGTCGCAATCACCGCGTCGTAGTCGAGCCAGTTCTCTTTGATGATCTTTTCGATCAGCTCATCGCCGCCAAAGAAGTCCGCTCCGGCCGCTTCGGCCTCGCGCACTTTCTCACCGGAGGCAATGACGAGAACCTTCTTGGATTTTCCGAGGCCGTTGGGCAGTACAACCGTGCCGCGAACCATCTGGTCCGCGTGCTTGGGGTCGACGCCAAGGCGCATGTGAATCTCAACGGTTTCGTTGAATTTCGTGAATTTGATTTTCTGGGCGAGGCCAACGGCTTCAGTCACGGAGTACGTCCGTGCTTCCACTTGATTGGCTGCGGCCAAGTATTTTTTACCCTGTTTTTGAGCCATGTTTCGTTTTTTTCGAACGGTTTACTACTTGAATACTTCAGATGACGATGAGCGAGAGCCTCATCAAAAAGAGGAAAACTTTGAGTGGTCCAAACGGCTTTCAAGCACGAACTGCGGCCTGTCTGCCTCCCAAACGAAGGAACCGACCTATCGATTATAACAATTTGCAATCGGAATGCAAGTTTTGCTACAGCGTGACTTTGCCCATCTCGCCGCCTTGCCCCCGCTCCCCTGTTACTACCGCCTTTGTGAATGCAGCAAGAACTTGAAGCATTCCGCCTGGACTATCCCAAAAATCGCCGCGTTCCGCCTCAAATCGGATAAGCGTCATATTCGGGTCGTCGATGCCACCGGGAAACCATGTCTTCAAGATTGGCGTGTAGAGCTGACTCATCCTGTCGCGATCGTCATCCATTTCGGCATCTCCAAACAGGTGCATGTAGGCACTGTCGGAATCGCTTTGAAAGATTAACGATACGGCACCGTTGGACTTGATTTCTTCAACCTTACGGCAATTGCGATCTGTGAAAAACCATAGCGTGCCTTGGAATTGGCTTGCTTCTCCCTGAATGCCCATAGGGCGGGAATGCAATTGCGCGTACGCATTCGTAATCATCATCGTGCTGCGGAAATGCTTCAAAAGTTGACGAACCTTTGTCAAAGCTTCATCTCCAGATAGGTGGAGAGTTTCGTAATTGGATTCTTTAGACATGTATATCGGATTGAGCTTGCGGATGCGCAATCTGTTGCCAGACTCTCAACAAATCTCTGAAACAATATCGATGCGATTTTTCTCTTTGAGCCGGAATAATGTTTATGAACAAATCACTGATGTTGACTTTGGCGCTTGCGGAGGTGGTAGGCCTTCTAGACGCCCAAAATCTGAATTCCAGCGATAAGGGCTTTATCGAAAGTGCCGCTGGGAAAAAGGCGTAACTTTGCCTGCGGGCGCCCCCAACGAGGCCAAATCGATGCCCTTCGCCATGAAGTCCGGAAACGAGTTCGGCGTCGCCCACACGATTGCGATGGCGGAGGATCGCAAAAAAGATTTAGCTGCCTTTGAGAAAGCGTCGAAAACTTCAATCGATCCAGAGCTGAGAGCCTGAGAGACCAAGACGCTGCCCACCTTGCGCACCCATCTAAAACAGGCTCAGATGCTCCATAAAACGAAGATGTAGCCTTGGACCGAAATTTTGGCCCTCGGATTGCTAAGAGTGACTTATATGAAATCCACAGCCGCGTCGCCGGCCTTTGAATCCTCTGAGGTAGATCAGACCCAGATCCTGCTTGCCGAGGATGAAGCCGCCATCACCAAGACAAACGACCCACGGAGCCCGGTTGTCCAACATTTACAGCACCAACTCGCAAATTCAATACTTCTGTTTTTGGAATATAAGAAGTGTTCCTGGCAATCTGAAGGTATCTCTGCCCACTCGCTAAGAGAGACTTTCGATACCTTCGCTGACCAAACCAAAGGCATCTTCGATCAACTGGGCAACAGGTTGAGAATGATTGGACAGGATCCAGACTTAATTCTCGATTCGCTGATCGAGGGTGCAGGCATCAAGCAATCCGTAAACGGAATACCCTTTCTCGATCTTTTGGCTTCAGCAGATGCAAACGCCATTGCGGTAATTCGAGAATTGCGTGACGCTATCGCTGACTTGCGAAACAACGGCGACGACCCAGGTTCAATGGATCTCTTGATCTCAATCGTCCGTCAGCATGAAGAGCATGAATGGTTTTTGCGGCAGATGTTAAAGAAATGACCGCCGAGCGTCACCTTGTTTCGTCACTAACGAGAAAATGTGTAAATGGCAGCGTCGCTGTTGGTCTTGCCTTGGTGAAGGTCAGCTAGAATCTCAGCCGCCATCGCGCTAAAAGTAATACCATTTCCCCCAAACCCTAACGAAAAATATCCGCGCGGGAAAGATTCGTGCGGTCCGATGTATGCAAGGCCGTCTTTGGTATGTCCGAAAGCGCCGGCCCAAGCGAAGGCAACCGTCAATAAGGGTGAATGAGGCATCAGCCTCTGAAATGCACGGGCCAGTTCTAATGTTTTCGATTCAACCCGCGCATCCCGGCGGTCACCGTTCTGCAACTCGTCATCCTCACCCCCAATGAGCACTCTTCCGTCCGAAGTAGTTCGCGCATAAAGATAGTCCTTGCCGCTCTCCCATAACAAAGCTTTCTGATTCCACCACTCGAAGTCTTCTATTGGTTCGCTGACAAATGCATACGTACTGCTGATCTTCACGATGTCTTTCGGAATCCATTCGGTAATTTCGTAACCCGTTGCGAAAAAAATTCGCTTCGCACGGATGCGGAATTTGTTTTCCGTATACGCCACCACACTTCGCTTTTCCTGGCTGTAGCGAATCAATTCGGTGCGGTCGAAAACTCTCGCACCTCTTTCGCTTGCCTTCTTCAGCAGTCGGTGAGTCAAGCGGTACGGGTCGACCTCTGCGCCAATCGCGGATCGAATTGCCGCTGGCCGCGGGATGCCATAATCTTTTTGAAGTTCGGGTCTCTCAAGCCACTCCACGTCAAGTCCGGCTTTAGATCGAGCTTCATATTCCGAACGCAAGCGGGCAACATGCGACTTGTCTTTAGCGATCATCAAGCTCGGATGTCTAGTAAATCCACAGTCTTTGCCGCATACTCGTTCCAGATACCGAATCGCTTCCACACCCATCAGATAGGCCCTCTCGGCGTTGCCTTTCCCCACCAATGGAATCAACTCCACTAGTGCCTTGACCGCGTGAAAAGATTCGCATAAAACATTTCTAACTGGAGATG
>CAZZGS010000372.1:0-5084 GCA_964653845.1 uncultured Bryobacter sp. | reverse complement strand
GTCCCTAACTAACGTCTTGAGAAATGGGTTATAACACGGGCCCAATGCGCCAGGGCACGAATTCCTTGTGGCCCAGACGCTCGGCGCAGGTTTTTTCGCCGCTGGCTACTTTAAGACAGAGATCGAAGATCTCCTGCCCGATTTGCTCGACGGTCGCCTCACCCTCGACCCAGTACCAGTAATCGGCACTGCCGTCAAAGCGGGTCAAGAGCTAGCCAGACTAACGCTGCTCACCAGCACGCCCAATGATCTCACCGGCCTCGAACTAGCCAGAACCGAAGCACAAACAATCCTCGATCTCAGCCGTAAAGACCGCCTGCGCGCCTCACGCCTCCTCGCAAGTGGTGCAGCACCCGCGCGCCGTCTCGAAGAAGCCACCGCCCTCGAACAAAACGCCGAAGCCCGTCTCAAGGCAGCCGAAGCCCGCCTCGCTCAGTACGACAACTCAAGCAACGCCGAAGGCCGCGTCAGCGGCTCAAAACTCTTTGTCCTGCGAGCGCCGATCTCAGGCATCATACAAACCGTAAAGACGACACCCGGTGCCAATGTCAAAGCAGGTCAAATGCTCTTCCAAATCGTCGACCTCGATCAGGTTTTCGTCTCTGCAATCCTGCCCGAGTCCGAGTTCCCAAAGATGCGCTCGCTCACCGGAGCAGAACTCGAAATCCCCGGCGTCGAGCAACCGCGCCGGCTCAACCGCCTCATCGCCATTGGCCGCGTAGTCGATTCCCCCTCACGCACTTTCCCCGTCACCTATGCGATCGACAATCGAGACCGCCGGGTCGCCATCAACCAGACCGTCTACGTCCGGCTCTTCAGCGGTAAAAGTGAATCAACGCTCGTTGTCCCGGACACCGCCATAGTCGACGATCAGGGTCAATCTGTCATCTATCTGCAAACCGGCGGCGAGAGCTTTTCCCGGCAGCCAGTCAAGCTGGGCAAGCGCCAAAGCGGATTGGTTCAAATCATCGAAGGCCTCAAGCCAGGCGACAGAGTAGTGAGCATAGGTGCTCACCTGCTGCGTCTGGCCTCGATGTCCTCATCGGTACCCGCGCACGGGCATGTGCACTAAAAAGGATTTGCCATGTTCCAATTCTTAATTCGCTGGTCTCTGAACAACCGGGCATTGGTGCTCTTCCTCGCATTGGTCCTGCTCGTGTGGGGCGGCCTTACCGCTCGTCAAATACCAATCGATGTCTTTCCAGACCTCACAGCTCCTACAGTCACCATCCTCGTGGAAGCCCCGGGCATGGTGCCGGTCGAGATGGAATCTCTTGTTACCTTTCCAATCGAATCCACAATCAATGGAGCCCCCGGTGTCCGCAGAGTCCGCTCCGCAACAGCCGTTGGCGTGGGCGTCATCTGGGTTGAATTCGACTGGGGCCAGGACATCCACCGTGCCCGTCAAACCGTCAACGAAAAGCTCGCCATGGTGGCGGCAACACTCCCCCCGAACGTAAAGCCCCCATACCCGGCACCGATCTCATCGATCATGGGCGAGATCCTCTTCCTCACCCTCGAATCGAAAACACACTCGGCCATGGAACTGCGAACAGTAGCCGACACCATCTTGCGCCGAAGGCTTCTCGCAGTCTCCGGTGTCGCCCAGGTAATCCCGACAGGAGGCGAGCAAAAGCAGTACCAGGTCCTGGCATCCCCTCAACTCTTGCGCGAATACGCCCTCTCAATCGACGATCTCGAACGTGCCCTCCGCCAGGGCAGCCAAAACTCCTCCGCCGGCTTCCGCGTCTCCGGCGGCCAGGAATTCCTCATCCAGGGCATTGGCCGCGCAGCCACAGAAGCCGCAATCGGCCAGATCGGAATCACCTCCAGATCCGGCCGGCCGATTCTCGTGCGCGATGTAGCGGAGGTCCGTATCGGCCCCGCTCTCAAGCGCGGCGAAGGTTCGCACAACGGAGAACCCGCCGTAGTGCTTGGTGTCCAAAAGCAGCCTGGTGCCAACACGCTTGAGCTAATGCGACGCCTCGATTCCACTCTCGATGAAATACAGGCCGACCTTCCCGCAGGGATGAAGATCGACAAGAATGTCTTCCGCCAGTCGGACTTCATTGAGCGCGCCCTTGAGAATCTGGCCCTGGCACTGCGAGATGGTTCTCTTCTGGTCGTGCTTGTAGTGGTTGTCTTCCTCATGAATCTGCGCGCAGCCCTGATTACTCTGGTAGCGATTCCAGTCTCGGTTGTAACGGCCGTCATCGCGATGAGTTGGTTCGGCTTCACGATCAACACCATGAGTCTTGGTGGCCTTGCCATCGCCATCGGCGAGCTGGTTGATGATGCCATCATCGACGTTGAAAACGTGATCCGCCGCCTCCGCGAGAACAAAGGCGAACCCACCCTCGAAGTCATCTACAAAGCCAGTTGCGAGATCCGCGGCTCGGTCCTTTTCGCCACGCTGATTGTGGTCATCGTCTTCCTGCCGCTCTTCGCCTTAACCAGTGTTGAAGGCCGTCTTCTCGCCCCACTTGGCTTCGCCTACATCGTCAGTCTCGTTGCTTCACTCTTCGTTGCACTGACGCTAACGCCAGCCCTCTGCTCCCTCATTCTCCCCAGCGTCTTGCCAACGCAAGAACCCTGGCTCGTCCGGCAACTCAAGCGCCTTTATCAGCCCGTACTCGACCTATCACTCCGCCATCTCCGGCCAATTGTGGCACTCTCGCTAATCCTCGTAATCGGCGCAACAATCGCGCTCTCCAGGATGGGACGAACCTTCCTCCCTGAGTTCAACGAGGGCACGCTCACACTAAGCGCGGTCACCCTTCCCGGCACCAGCCTCGCTGATTCCAACAACCTCGGCCGTGGCCTCGAACGCATTCTCCTCGACATACCGGAAGTCGTTTCCACCGCAAGAAGAACAGGCCGGGCTGAACTCGATGAGCACGTCCAGGGTGTCGAATCGGCAGAGCTCGACGTAACCCTCAAGATGGCGCAACGCCCCAAACAGGAAGTACTTGCCGAGATCCGCGAGCGCGTCACCCTGCTCCCTGGCATGAACGTTACAGTCGGTCAACCAATCTCACACCGCATCGACCATATGCTGTCGGGCACTCGCGCCAACATCGCAGTCAAGGTCTTTGGTGATGATCTCTATGTGTTGCGCAAGCTGGCAAGACAAATTGAATCGGCAATGAAGCCGGTCAAAGGCGTAGTCGACCTCGCTGTCGAGCAGCAGACAGACATCCCTTTATTGCGAGTAGTCGCGCGACCCGAGGATGCAGCAAGATATGGCCTCAGCCCCGGCCAGGTCGCAACCAAAGTCCAAACTGCCTTCGTAGGAACGGAAGTCAGCCGCGTCCTCGAAGGCCAGATCAGCTTCCCTCTCGTCCTACGCTATCCACACGATTTGGGCGAGCTCAATCGCATCTTGATCGATTCCAGCAGTGGAGCCAAGATTCCAATCGAAGCCGTGGCTGACATCGTCGAAGATCGAGGTCCAAACTTCATCAGCCGTGAAGGCGTCCAGCGCAAGATCGTCGTCCAGTGCAATGTGGCAGGCAAAGACCTTCTCAGTGTCGTCGATGCAATTCGACAGTCGATTGCCACATCCGTCAAACTCCCGCGCGGCTATCGCATTGAATATGGCGGTCAATTCGAAAGCGAAGCAGAAGCCTCAAAAAGACTGTTGCTACTCGGTGGCCTCGTAATCGCAGCGATTCTCCTGATCCTCGCCACAGCCTTCGGCTCTACCCGCGACGCTCTGATTATCATGCTTAATCTACCGCTCGCCCTCGTAGGCGGAGTCGCGGGCGTCTACCTCTCCGGCGGCATCCTGTCCGTCGCTTCGCTAATCGGCTTCATCACCCTCTTCGGCATCGCCACACGTAACGGCATCATGCTGATCTCACACATCCGCCATGTCCGCGAAGAACCCGGCGTCACAAGCCTGCGGCAAGCCGTCCAGACAGGCTCAAGCGAAAGACTCGCACCCATCCTGATGACTGCTTTGGCAGCCGGCCTCGCCCTCACACCAATCGCGCTAGGCGCAGGCAAGCCCGGAAGCGAGATCCAGGCCCCGATGGCCATGGTGATCCTTTGCGGCCTCATTAGCTCAACTCTGCTCAACATGATCGTCGTCCCGGCAGTTTATTTCTGGGCTGCAGGCAGGCGCACAATTACCTCAAGGCCATGAGGTTCGCAGTTGTGGCATTCAATCGTGCCGCGACAAGCTTCTACGCAACTCTTGACGATCGCCAACCCAAGCCCGATCCCCCCAGTCTCGCGAGTACGAGCTTCCTCAGGCCTGTAAAAGGGGGCAAAGATCTTCTCAAGCTCTGCTTCAGGCAAGCCCGGTCCGCAATCGGACACCGCGATGGCAACGGTATTCCCCTCAAGCGACGCACGAATAGCAATAGGCCCCGCATGGCCTGCATAACGAATCGCATTTCGTACCAGATTCGATATCGACCTCTGAAGAAAGCTCTCATTCGCCATCACCAGCAACTCTGGCTCCACCTCGATCTCAAGCCTCGCATCACTTTCACGTGAGGCAATTCGTTCGACGATAGCCATCACAGAAACGGCGCTGATCGGAGTATCTCCGGGATTGAGTCCAGCCTTTGAAAACGAAAGCAGCTCCGCCACCAGCGATGACATATCTCCCAGGTCTTCCCGCAATATCGCGATATGGCGCTGCTGCTGTTGACTGGAATTCTGCTCAAGAATCCCAACTGCAAACTGCACCCTGGCGATTGGCGCACTCAGCTCATGCGCAATGTCTCCAAGAAATCGTTTCTGTCCTCGAACAAACCCGGCCAGCCGTCCAGCCAGTTCATGAATCCTTTTCCCCAACTGTCCCAGTTCATCTCTGCGATGTGTCGGCACCGCAGCGTCAAAGTCACCGGCGGCAATCTGATCCGTCACGCGGCTCAGCATTCCGATCGCATTCGTAAGGCCCCGGACAAAGGGCAGCCAGCACAACACGGAGGCACCCAGCAGAGCAACCGGTAAAGTCAGCCAGGCCCGATAGTCAAAGAATAGTTGAGAGTTGAAAATACTGCTCGAACGCATCAACAACAGCCCCGGGCGTTGCTCCGTATCGCCAGCCAACTTGATAGGCAAACGTACAC